>NZ_JASJSI010000172.1:0-5547 GCF_030237085.1 Stenotrophomonas maltophilia group sp. Smal32 | reverse complement strand
GGGCGCGTGGGCCTCATTTTTCAATTTCCGGTACCGCCGGGCAGTGCCGGGCGTAAGGGGGGCCGCGCTACCGGGGCGCGGGGCAGGGCCGCCCGCTACCCAAGGCAGGTGCGGACCAAGGCCCACACCCAGCGAGCTGGCTGGCCCTTACTGCGCCAGCTTCGCCTTCAGCGCGGCGATCAGCTTCACCGGCGCTTCGGCGGTGGCCGGCAGGCCACGCGGGTCGACCGCGGAGATGTAGGCACCGGCATCGACGGCGACCACGCGGACCAGGAAGTTGCTGCCTTCGTAGGCCACGTCGTACGAGCCGAGCAGCTGGGCGCGGCTGGCGATGGTCACGCCCTGCACGCCTTCCAGCGCGGTACCGACCTTGGCGAAGGCCTCATCCTTGCCACCGGCAATGGTGAAACCGGTGTTGCCAACGGCCGGAGCCGCGGCCGCCGGTGCTGCCGGCTTGGTGGCCGAAACCAGCGCCGGCACCTTGTTGTCACCGGTCGTGGCCGGCAGGTTCAGGTCCGGCGGCACTTCCAGCGGGCGCATTTCCGGGGCCAGGGCGTAGTCGCCCTTGACGCCACGCTTGAAGCAACCGGTGGTGCCGGCCGCAACAGCTACAGCAAGCAGGGCGTAGGACAGCACGCGGACAGTGGAAACGGATTGACGCATGTGAATCTCCTGGGTCAGACCAAGACGAAAGGTCAGTGGCTGGAAAGGGCTTCGAGCGCGGCGATGTCGCCGGCAAGATGGTCGGCAGCCGCATGGTGCGGCGCCGACAGCGGCAGCAGCGGCAGGCGCAGGTCGTGGCCGATGCCGATACGGCGCAGCAGCGCCTTGACCGGAATCGGGTTCGGCTCGACACCGCAGAAGTCATGGAACGGCTGCAGGCGCGCGTCCCAGGACCCGGTGGCTTCATGGTCGTGGGCGGCGGCCAGCTCGCACATCCGGCGGTAGGCGCCCGGAAGCACGTTGGAACCGACCGAGATCAAGCCATCGACACCGGCCTGGATCGACCGGGCCGCCGTGCCGTCGTCACCGCTGAGCACGGCGAACTGCGGGCTGCGCAGGGCCAGCAGCGCCTGCACCCGGCCGGTGTCGCCCACCGCCTCCTTGATGCCGACGATGTTGGGATGGCTGGCCAGTTCGGCCACGGTCTCCGGCTGCATGTCGCAACCGGTACGGCCGGGCACGTTGTACAGCACGACCGGCAACCCACCCTGGTCGGCCACCGCTCGGTAGTGCGCGATCAGGCCGGCCTGGGTCGGCCGCACGTATGGCGGGGTGACCACCAGCGCGTGGCTGGCACCGAGTGCAGCGGCGCGGCGGGTCTGTTCGATGGTTTTGGCGGTGCCCGACAGGCCGGTACCGGCGATGACCGGAATGCGGCCGCCGATGCGCTCGACCGCGCTGGCAAGCAGCAGGTCGTACTCGGCATCGGTGAGCGTTGCCGCTTCGCCGGTCGAGCCGGCAACGACAACGCCGTGGACGCGACCTTCCAGTTGCAGGTGCAGCAGGCGCTGCCAACCGTCGGGATCGAGGGCGCCGTCGGCCCGGAACGGGGTCGCCAGCGCGGTGATGAGGCCGGAAAGGGACAAGGACGTGCTGCTCTTGGCTGGAAAGGGAAAACGCCCGCCACGAAAGGCCGGGGGCGACCTGAATGTTACTTGCGGCGCGAAAGCACGGGCAAGTATGCTGGACACCGGTGGATCCCCGCCTCTGGCGGGCATTCAGACTAACGCATGCATTACCCGGAATCGCCTTGACCGACACCACCCCGCGCCCCGCGCCGAGCGAAAACCACCTCCTGATCAACGCCTATACGACGCATCCGGAGTCCCCCCTGCTGTCCGTCACCCGCCGCATCGCCGACAGCGGCTGCAACCTGGTGGACGCACGCCTGGCCACGGTCGGTCGCGATGTCTCGGTCACCGCCCTGGCCACCGGCTCCTGGGACTCGGTAGCCAAGCTGGAAGCGATGCTGACCCGGCTCGAGCGCGAGGAAGGCCTGAAGCTGGTCTGGTACCGCACCGCCGCCAAGCAGGCGCAGTCCAACCTGCTGCCGTACATCGTCGAGGTGATCGCCGCCGACAAGCCGGGCATCCTGTTCCAGCTGGCCGATTTCTTCGACCGCCAGGGCATCACCATCGAGAACCTGCAGAGCACCCGCTACCGCGCCATGCAGACCGGTGCGGAGATGTTCAGCGCGCAGGTCACCATCGGCGTGCCGGCCAACATGCACATCGCCGCGCTGCGCGACGATTTCCTCGAGTTCTGCGACCACCTGAACCTGGACGCGATCATGGACCCGATGAAATTCTGATCGGAAGTGCGGATTTTTCGCGCGCCTCTCACGGGCGCGTGGCGTTTCATGCAATTGTCGTAGAAACAACCCAGGCTCGACAGAAGGACCTCATGAACAACGGCGATACCCTGGACAGCACTACCCTCTCCCTGCCGCTGGCACTGTCCGGTGGCAACCAGGCCACCCTCGGCGACTATGCCGGCCAGTGGCTGGTGCTGTACTTCTACCCCAAGGACAGCACGCCCGGCTGCACCACCGAAGGCATCGACTTCAACGCGCTGCTGCCGAAGTTCAGGAAGGCCGGTGCGGTCGTGCTCGGTGTCTCGCGCGACTCGGTGAAGTCGCACGACAACTTCTGTGCCAAGCAGGGCTTCAGCTTCCCGCTGGTCAGCGATGGCGACGAAGCGCTGTGCACCGCCTTCGACGTGATCAAGATGAAGAACATGTACGGCAAGCAGGTACGTGGCATCGAACGCAGCACCTTCCTGATTTCCCCCGACAGCCGCATCGTGCAGTCCTGGCGCAAGGTCAAGGTTGCCGGCCATGCCGATGCTGTTCTCGCCGAACTGAAGGCCTCCCAGTCCAAGTGAGTCCCACTGCCTACTGTGTCTGCCATCACCCTGCCCCGCAGCAGGCCGTGGTGGTTTTTCCCTGTCCGTAACCAGGAATCGACGATGACCCGAGGCAAGCGCATCTACGTGCTGGATACCAACGTGCTGATGCACGATCCCACCGCGCTGTTCAAATTCGAAGAGCACGACGTCTACCTGCCCATGCAGGTGATCGAGGAGCTGGACAACGGCAAGAAGGGCACCTCCGAAGCGAGCCGCAACGCCCGCCAGGTGAGCCGCTTCCTCAACGAGCTGGTGCAGGCGTCGGGCCTGGACAACCTGGCCGACGGCATTCCGCTGCAGCGGCCCAATGGCCTGCAGCTGCGCGGCAAGCAGAGCGCGGGCAAGCTGCGCTTCCAGACCAGCCATTTCGATGCCGGCAAGAGCTTCGGCAAGGTCATCCCGGACAACGCCATCCTCGGCGCGATCCTGGCCCTGAAGGAAGAGACCCCGGACCTGCCGGTGGTGTTCGTTTCCAAGGACATCAACCTGCGGATCAAGGCTGCGATCGCCGGCATCGTGTCCGAGGACTACGAGAACGACCGCGCGCTGGACGATTTCAGCCTGCTCTACACCGGCGCCACCGAGCTGCCGGAAGACTTCTGGAAGCGCCATGGCGACGACCTGCGCAGCTGGAGCGACAAGGGCCGTACCCATTACGAAATCCTCGCGCAGGACGGCGAGGAGTGGTATCCGAACCAGTACGTCTACCTGCCCGGCGAAGACGAAGTCGAACTGCGCGTAAGCCGCGTGGTCGGCGACGGCAAGGTGGTGCTGTCGCTGGTCGATGATTTCCGCCACGGCAGCCACGCCGTGTGGGGCATCAGTGCGCGCAACCGCGAGCAGAACTTCGCGCTCAACGCACTGATGGACCCGGAGATCGACTTCGTCACCCTGCTGGGTACCGCCGGTACCGGCAAGACCCTGCTGGCACTGGCCGCCGGCCTGGCGCAGACGATGGACCAGCAGCGCTACCGCGAGATCATCATGACCCGCGCCACGGTCAGCGTCGGCGAGGACATCGGTTTCCTGCCGGGCACCGAGGAAGAGAAGATGACGCCGTGGATGGGCGCGCTGACCGACAACCTGGAAGTGCTCACGCACAACCAGGAAGGCGGCACCTGGGGCCGCCAGGCCACCAACGACCTGCTCGCCAGCCGCATCAAGATCCGCTCGATGAACTTCATGCGCGGCCGCACCTTCCTGTCGCGCTACCTGATCCTGGACGAGGCGCAGAACCTCACCCCGAAGCAGATGAAGACGCTGATCACCCGTGCCGGCCCCGGCACCAAGATCGTCTGCCTGGGCAACGTCGAGCAGATCGACACCCCGTACCTGACCGAAACCACTTCGGGCCTGACCTACGCGGTGGATCGCTTCAAGAACTGGCCGCATAGTGCGCACATCACCCTGCGCCGTGGCGAGCGTTCGCGCCTGGCCGATTACGCTTCGGAGGTGTTGTGAACCGCTGCACCCGCCTGCTGCTGCCCACAGCTGCGATCACCCTCACAGCCGTGCTCGGCGCCTGCACCACTACGCGCGGCCCGGCCAGCGTGCCGACCGCCGAGCGCACCGGCCAGTCCTGGGTCGTCACCCGCCCGATCATCGCCGCGCAGGTGCTCGACACCTGCTCGCGGCCCAGCCCCGGCCGCGAGGCCGGGCGCGTCAGCGGCTACTGGGCACCCAGCCGGCAGCAGATCGATCAGCTGGAAGCGCGGCTGTCATCGCTTGAAGCACAGGTGCCGAAGGTGCTGGACTTCGACCGCCAGTACGTCGGCATCGAAAGTGCCGGCAAGCGGCTGATCTACATCAACGCCTTCCCGCACGACGACAGCGGCGTGAATCCCGCACGGGAAGCGATCCGCACCTGCGATGGCGGCGCACAGTTCTGGGGCGCAGTGTTCGATCCGGCCAGCAACACCCTCAGCGAGCTGCAGTTCAACGGCGGCTTCGGCGGGCCCTGAGGGGCCCCGCCGATGGGAATACGCCTGCCCACCTGGGTCTGGATCGGTGCGGTCGCGCTCTCGTGCGTAGCCGGCATGGTCAACGTGGTCGGCTTCCTCGGTTTCGAGCACCAGGCGGTCAGTCACATGACCGGCAGTACCAGCCAGCTCGGCATGGCACTGGCCCAGGGGGACTGGCGCGCCGTCGGGCACCTGTGGGGGCTGCTGATCGCGTTCTCGCTGGGCGCGATGCTCAGCGGCCTGCTGATCCAGGACAGCGCCCTGCAACTGGGCCGGCGCTATGGCGTGGCACTGGCGCTGGAATCGGCGCTGCTGCTGATCGCCATTCCGCTCTTTGAACAACAGCAGATCTGGGGCGCGCTGGCCGCCGCCATGGCCTGCGGCCTGCAGAACGCGATGGCCACCACCTTCAGTGGCGCGGTGGTGCGCACCACCCACCTCAGCGGCATGTTCACCGACCTTGGCATCGGCCTCGGCCACCTGCTGCGCGGGCTGCCGCTGCAGGTGCGGCGCCTGACCCTCAGCGGACTGATCATCAGCGGCTTCCTCGCCGGCGGTGTCATCGGCGCCTGGCTGTTCGTACGCTGGCAATACGACGCCCTGCTCGCTCCGGCCCTGCTGACCGGCCTGACCGGGCTGGGCTATGTGCTGTACCAGCACTGGGCACGTTGGCGGC
>NZ_JASJSI010000171.1:0-5573 GCF_030237085.1 Stenotrophomonas maltophilia group sp. Smal32 | reverse complement strand
ATGCCTCGGGCGGGTTGGGCAGGACGCCCAACCCCGGTCTTGCCGTGTGCGCAGGACAGCGCACACGAGCAAGGCGCGACCGAGCCTCCATGGACGGATTCACGGCGTCCCCCGCCACCGGACCCACCCGCCATCCCACGGAATGCCAGCTTTTGACGTTGCTCTGGCTCCGGCTTCGGCGGGTGCAGGGCGCCGCCCTGCCGAGCAACACCCCCTCGTGCACAATGGGCCGACCCCGCCTGGACCCCGTCCTGATGTCGAGCAAGCCGTATTCAGAAGCCTGCGAGCGCAACCGCGAACCGATCGCCGCCGCACTCGATCCGTGGATGGGTGACCGCCACCGGGTGCTGGAAGTCGGCAGCGGCACCGGCCAGCACGCCGCCTTCTTCGCCGAGCGCTGGCCGTGGTTGCGCTGGCAGCCCAGTGATCACCCGGATCATCTCCCTGGCATCGAGGCATGGCGTGCCGAAGCAGCCTTGCTGAATCTGCTGCCGCCGCTGGCGCTGCAGGTGGAACTGCCGCCGGCACCCGGCCTGTCGCTACCCGAGGGCAGCGCGTTCGACGCCGGGTTCAGCGCCAACACGCTGCACATCATGAGCTGGGACCACGTACAGGCGCTGTTCGCCGCGCTGCCACCGGTGCTGCGCCATGGCGCGCTGCTGGCGGTGTATGGGCCGTTCAATTACGGCGGCCGCTACACCAGCGACAGCAACGCACAGTTCGATGGCTGGCTGAAGGCGCGCGACCCGCGCAGCGGTATCCGCGATAGCGAAGCGGTGCAGGCGCTGGCGGCAGACAACGGCTTCACCCGCCTGGGTGACGTGGCGATGCCGGCCAACAACCGGCTGTTGCTGTGGCGGTTGGGCTGAACCGCCGGTAGTGCCGGCCAGCGGCCGGCACCACCTTCAAGCGACCTGCACGATATGCAGCGCCTTCGGATTGCGCCACTGCGCCAGCAGCGCCGCTTCACGCGCCTTGGCCTGTGCGAAATGCGCTTCCTTGACGTGGCCGAAGCCGCGGATGTGCTCGGGAATGCTGGCGATTTCCACCGCCAGCGACAGACGATCATCCTCCAGGCCGTCCAGCAGCACCTGCACCGTCGCCTCGTAATCAGCAATCAGCTGGCGCTCCATGCGGCGCTCTTCAGTGCGCCCGAACACGTCGAGCCGGCCGCCGCGCAGGAACTTCAGCTTGGCCAGCAGGCCAAACGCCTTGAACATCCACGGGCCGTATTCCTTCTTCAGCAACCGGCCCTGCTCGTCCTTCTTCGCGAACAGCGGCGGTGCCAGGTGGAAGCGCAGCTGGTAGTCGCCCTCGAACTGCTGTTGCAGGCGCCGCTGGAAGTCGCCGCTGGTGTACAGGCGGGCCACTTCGTACTCGTCCTTGTAGGCCATCAGCTTGAACAGGTAGCGGGCTACGGTCTCGGTCAGCGCGGTGGAACCGCCGATGCGGTCGGCCTCAGTGGCGCGCACGCGTGCCACCAGATCACGGTACCGCTTGGCGTAGGCGGCATCCTGGTACTCGACCAGGAACGCGGCGCGCCGTTCGATCATTTCATCCAGCGAGCGCGACAGGCGCGCGTCGTCCAGCGGCAGGAAGGCCACGTCGCCACCGTGCGAGGGCAGGCCGCGCAGTTCGCGTTCGTCGGCCGTGTTGCGCGGTGCCGCGGTGGCGCCCCACTCGTTGCCTTCCCACTCGCCCGGCGGCAGCGCGTGCAGCGGGCCCGGGGTGGATTCGGTATCGGTGTGGCGGTTGCGCACCAGGCCGGCGGCCTGCTGCACGGCCTGCGGATCGACCACGGCCAGGCGGCCCCAGGCGAACGCCTGCTGGTTCATCGCCACGGCGGCGCCATTCAACTCGATGGCGCGCATCAGCGACTCGAACGACAGCGGCACCAGGCCCTGCTGCCAGGCGTAGCCGAGGATGAACAGGTTGGCGGCGATGGCATCGCCCAGCAGCGCGGTGGCCAGCTGGGTGGCATCGAGCAGCAGCGGTTCCTGGCCGCCCAGGGCCACGCGCACGCCGGCGACGATGTCGGCGGCGGGGAACTGCATGTCCGGGCGGGTGGTGAAGGTGCCGGGCATCGCTTCATAGGTGTTCAGTACTACCTGCGAACGGCCCGCGCGGACCTTGGACAGTGCCCAGTAGTCATTCACCACCACCATGTCGCAGCCCAGCACCAGGTCGGCCTCGCCGGCGGCGATGCGCACGGCATGGATGTCGTCGGGGCGGCGAGCGATGCGGATGTGGGTGGTCACCGCGCCGCCTTTCTGCGCCAGTCCGGTCTGATCGAGCACGGTCGCGCCCTTGCCTTCCAGGTGGCCGGCCATGCCCAGCAGCGCGCCGATGGTCACCACGCCGGTACCGCCGACGCCGGTGATCAGGATGTTCCAGGGCTGTTCCAGCGTGCCGCGGATGGTCGGTGCCGGCAGGTTGTCCAGCAGCGTGGAGGCATCGCGCTTGCTGCCCTTGCGCGGCTGTCCACCGTGCACGGTGACGAAGCTCGGGCAGAACCCGTTCACGCAGGAGTAGTCCTTGTTGCAGTTGGACTGGTCGATCTCGCGCTTGCGCCCGAACTCGGTTTCCTTCGGCAGCACCGACACGCAGAAGCTCTTCTTGCCGCAGTCACCGCAGCCTTCGCAGACCAGCGAGTTGATCAGCACACGCTTCTGCGGGTCTTCCAGCTTGCCGCGCTTGCGACGGCGGCGCTTCTCGGTGGCGCAGGTCTGTTCGTAGATCAGGATCGAGACGCCCTTCACTTCGCGCAGGCGCTTCTGCACGGCATCCAGCTCGCTGCGGTCGTGGAACTCCACGTCGCTGGGGAAGTGCTCACGCTGGCCGGTCCACTTGCCGATGTTGTCCGACAGCACCACGATGGTGTGGATGCCTTCGGCGCGCATCTGCCGTGCAATGTCGGGCACGCTCAGCGGGCCGTCCACCGGCTGGCCGCCGGTCATCGCCACCGCATCGTTGTAGAGGATCTTGTAGGTGATGTTGACGCCGGCCGCGACTGCCTGGCGGATCGCCAGCGAACCACTATGGAAATAGGTGCCGTCGCCCAGGTTCTGGAACACGTGCGGGGTATCGGTGAACGGCGCCTGCCCGGCCCAGGTCACGCCTTCGCCGCCCATGTGGGTGAAGGTGTCGGTGCTGCGGTCCATCCAGGTCACCATGTAATGGCAACCGATGCCGGCCAGCGCACGCGAGCCTTCCGGCACGGTGGTGGAGGTGTTGTGCGGGCAGCCGGAGCAGTAATGCGGCACGCGCGGGAAGCTGGCGCGCGGCAACGCAAGCTCGGCTTCCTTTTCCTGCATCCACTGCAGGCGCTGTTCGATCGATTCGTTGTTGAAGAACTTCTGGATGCGGCGGCCGATCACGCCGGCGATGGTGGCGGGGGTAAGTTCGCCGGTGGACGGCAGGATCCACTCGCCGCTTTCGTCGTACTTGCCGACGATGGACGGGCGCTGGCCCCAGCTGGCCGGCCAGTTGAAGAACTGTTCCTTCATCTGGCGCTCGATGAAGGCACGCTTTTCCTCCACCACGATGATGTCTTCCAGGCCCTGCGCGAAGCGCGCGATGCCTTCCGGCTCCAGCGGCCAGGTCATGCCGACCTTGTACACGCGGATGCCGATGTCGGCGCAGGCGGCTTCGTCCAGGCCCAGGTACTCCAGCGCCTGCAGCACGTCCAGGTAGCTCTTGCCGGTGGTGACGATGCCCAGCCGCGCGCGCGGTGCGTCCATCACCACCTTGTCGATGCCGTTGGCGCGGGCAAAGGCCTGTGCGGCCTTCACCGCATAGCGGTGCAGGCGCATCTCCTGGTCCATCGGCGGGTCCGGCCAGCGGATGTTGAGGCCCCCGCCGGGCAGCTCGAAGTCTTCCGGCAGCACGATGCGGCGCGCCAGCGGATCGACCTGCACCGAGGCCGATGATTCCACCGTTTCGGCGATGGTCTTGAAGCCGACCCAGCGCCCGGTATAGCGGCTCATCGCCCAGCCGAGCAGGCCCATGTCGAGGATGTCCTGCACGCCGGCCGGGTTCAGCACCGGCATCATCGCGCTGACGAATTCGTCTTCGCTGCCGTGGGGCAGGGTCGAGCTGCGGCAGGCATGGTCATCGGCAGCCAGCGCCAGCACGCCGCCGTAGCGCGAGGTGCCGGCCGCGTTGGCATGCTTGAACACGTCGCCGCAGCGGTCCACGCCCGGGCCCTTGCCGTACCACATGCCGAACACGCCCTGCACGTTGGCGCCGGGGAACAGGTTGGTCTGCTGGGTGCCCCACACCATGGTGGCGCCCAGATCCTCGTTCAGGCCAGGGGTGAACTTCACCTTCGCCGCTTCAAGATGCTTGCGCGCGCGCCACAGTTCCAGGTCGAAGCCACCCAGCGGGCTGCCACGATAGCCGCTGACGAAGCCGGCGCTGTCGATGCCTTCGGCGGCATCGCGCAGGCGCTGCATCAGTGGCAGCCGCACCAGCGCCTGCACGCCACTCAGGTAGATCCGCCCCTCGTTGCGGGTGTACTTGTGGTCGAGCGTGTAATCACGGTCGAGCAGGTCGGCGGAAGAGGGCGAAGTGAGTTGCGCGGTACTGGTCATGGCTGGCCCGGTAGGATCGGCTGGCACCGGCCGCGTGCAGGCACGCGGCGGGAAAGGCGCGAATTGTAGCAGCGGGGCCGTGGTGGTCCCGGCACTCGCGCCCGCGCCGCTGCTGGGGTTAGGATCGGGGCGAGAGAGGGAGGCTGCGGTTGTGCAGCCTGGGGAGAAGGGATGTCAGTTCCAGGAAAGATCCTGGCCAGCGTTCTGCTGGCCTCGGGAGCGGTCACGGCGTGGGCCGCGCCGGCCATGCCGGCACCACAGGAGTTCTACTTCGACAGCGACTTGGCGGCGGCACCGATGGTGGCGATGCAGGGCGAGGGCGATGAGCTGGTCACCCAGCTGGTGAGGCTGCGCGAGCGCGGCCGGCGAGCGGTGGAAGCCACCGTGCAGCTGGCTTCAATGGCCAGTACCCAGGGCCGTGCCGAGCTGGCCGACCAGCTGTACGGCGAGGCTTTGAAGGAGGCGCCGGCACAGAGCAGCGCGGGCCGCAGCGTGCGCTGGAACTATGGCTGGGACCTGCTGCGCCAAGGCAAGCCGGAGGCAGCGCTGGAGCAATGGCTGTCATCGGCCGGCAATGCGCGCAGCAAGCCCAGCTGGGTGCCACCGACCTATGCGCTGGCGCTGTGGCGGATGGGGCAGAAACAGGAAGCGGTGCAGTGGTATGCCGCGGCGGTGCGTACCGAGCCGTCGCAGTGGAGCACCAGTGCCAACTACGCACAGCTGCTGCCGCAATGGCGCGATGATGAGCGTGCGTCGTTGGCCGAAGTGCAGCAGGCCTGGGCGGCCGCACCGCCTGCGTGGCCCTGAGGTTGGGGGTTCGGCCGGGTTGCACCCGGCACCCGCAGAGGCAACGGCCGAAGCAACAGCCCAAGCAACAGCAACAGCGGGCATTTCGCGGGATGGCGGGGCGGTGTGGGTTGGCAGGACACGCCGTAAACCCGTCCCTGGGGGCTCGATGGCACCATCCATGGCGCCAACGGT
>NZ_JASJSI010000170.1:0-5618 GCF_030237085.1 Stenotrophomonas maltophilia group sp. Smal32 | reverse complement strand
CGCAGGGTGGCGACGTGGTCGGCCAGGTGGTCACCACCATGTCGGCCATCGAAGCCTCGTCGAAGAAGATTGCCGAGATCATCTCGGTCATCGACGGCATCGCGTTCCAGACCAACATCCTGGCGTTGAACGCCGCGGTGGAAGCCGCCCGCGCCGGTGAACAGGGCCGTGGCTTCGCGGTGGTTGCCAGCGAGGTGCGCACCCTCGCCCAGCGCTCCGCTGCCGCCGCCAAGGAGATCAAGGGCCTGATCGACGATTCGGTCGGCAAGGTCGCCGAAGGCTCCAGCCTGGTCCATCAGGCCGGCAGCACCATGGGCGAGATCGTCGCCTCGGTGCAGCGCGTGACCGACATCATGGCCGAGATCTCCGCTGCCTCGCAGGAACAGTCGGCCGGCATCGAGCAGGTCAACCAGACCGTCGTGCAGATGGACGAGACCACCCAGCAGAACGCCGCACTGGTGGAGGAAGCCACCGCTGCGGCGCGCGCGATGGAAGACCAGGCCATGCAGCTGGGCGAAGCCGTAGCGCGCTTCCGGCTGGCATCGCAGGGCGTCGCTGCTGCACCGGCACGGCTGGCAAATGCGCCGCAGCCACGCCAGGTCGCGGCTGCCCTGCCCGCCACCAAGGCAGCACCGGCACGACCGTTGCGTGCATCGGCCGCCCAGCCGGCGCTGGCTGCCGAGGGTGACTGGCAGGAGTTCTGAGGACACCGGGGTCGGATCCCTCTTCCGCGGAAGGGGGCTCTGACCCCACGCAGGAAGAGAGCCACGGGGTCAGATCCCTTTCCCATGGGAAAGGGCTCTGGCCCCTTACGCATGGAAAGTGATGCAAATCTCACTTCATAATCCAATGCAGAGGCCGATATCCCCATCGAGCCTCGCGCCAACGCGTGCTGGCGCCCGCCCCTGATCACAGATTCCATGTCCGACGGCCACGACACTGAACTGCACGATGTCCACGCGGCCGACGCCGCGGACGAACGCTTCCTGGTCCGCAACCCCCGCCAGCTGCGCCACCTGCTGCGCTCGCTGATCGACCAGCGATCACTGATCAACGCGCATATCGACGGCCGGGACCGTTCGTTCCCGACCGCCCTGCTTGATCTCGACGAGGACGAAGACTACCTGCTGCTCGACGGCAGCCCGCAGGAGGCATCCAACCGTGCCGCCGAGCAGGCCGACCATCTGCTCTGCTTCGCCCAGCTGGAACGTGTCCTCGTGCGGTTCCGCCTGCACGCGCTGCAACGCGTGGACAACGATGGCCACGTCGCCTTCCGCGCCCCGCTGCCGGACGAACTGGTGCACCTGCAACGCCGCGAGCTGTACCGGCTCGAGACCCCGGTCACCGACTCACCACAGCTGCTGCTGCCACCCGGCGAAGCCCGCGCCGAAGCACTGTCGATGCGGGTGGTGGACATCAGCGGTGGCGGCCTGGCCGTAGTGGTACCCAACGACTGCGCCGTGTTCGGCCTGCAGAAGCGCTATACGGCTCAGCTGTCGCTGCCCGATGGCCCGGACCTGGACATCGAACTGGTGGTCTGCAACCTGCTGCCTCAGCGACAGCCCAACGGCATCGAGGTCAAGCGCGTAGGCATGCGCTTTGACAGCCTGCCGCGCGGTGGCGACAGCGCCATACAGCGCTACATCTTCCGCATCGACCGCCAGCGCAAGGCCCGCCGCAACGGCGAGCTCTGAGGCCCGTCCAATGGGTATGCCGGCCAGCGGCCGGCACCATCCACGCCGTGCGTGGATGCCCAACCCACCGCCCCGGTAGACCCACGCCATGCGTGGATGCCTCTCCCCCGGCACCTAAAGTCCCCCCATGCGGGGCCGATATCGAGCCTGACACCGGGACTTCCGGCAGAACCAGGACCCCTCGATGAACGACAAGACCAGCTCCGCCGCCAGCGCCGGCGGCGAATTCCTCAGCTTCACGCTCGGCGCCGAGCACTACGGCGTGGACATCCTCAAGGTGCAGGAAATCCGTGGCTACGATGCGGTCACCCGCGTGCCGGATGCCCCGGACTACATCAAGGGCGTGATCAACCTGCGCGGCACCATCGTGCCGGTCATCGACCTGCGCCTGAAGCTGCGCCTGGACAACGCCCGCTACGACGCCTTCACCGTGATGATCGTGCTCAACGTCGAAGACCGCGTGGTCGGCATCGTGGTCGACAGCGTGTCGGACGTGATCCCGCTGTCGGCCGAGCAGATCCGCCCGACCCCGGAGTTCGGCGCTGCGGTCGATACGCGCTTCATCTCCGGCATCGGCACACACGACGACCGCATGCTGATCCTGCTGGACATCGAGACCCTGCTCGACAGCGCCGACATGGGCCAGTCCACCCTCGCCGAAGACGCTGCCGCCTGACCCAGCGGACCTGCTTCACGTTCTGGTCACAAAACCCTTCAGTTCCCCCCGGCGGTGCCGATAGGGGGACAGAAGCCGGTCGCGCAGGAGCGCGCGGAACCGGAACGACCATCACCATCCCCGGAGATACACCTCGATGAAGTCCCTGCTTGCGTTCGTTTCGGCCGCTGTCCTGGCCACCACCGCTTCCTCCGCGTTCGCCCAGGCGGCCGACATGATCCCGCCGGAACTGGCCCCGCGTTCGGTCGGCAAGGACGGCATGGTCTGTGGCAAGGTCGAAAAGGCCCGTTACGCAGAAGGTTCCGAAGGCCAGCCGACCTTCCTGTACATGGGCGGCGCCTTCCCGCGCCACACCTTCTCGGCGCGCATCGCCGGCGAGAACCGCGGCAAGTTCTCCTTCCCGCTGGAAACCCTGGAAGGCAAGACCGTGTGCGTGATCGGCAAGATCCAGCGCGACGCCTCGCGCGCGGAAATCGAAGTCAGTTCGCCGGCGGGCCTGAAGCTGGCCAACATCAAGTAATCCGCTGTCCGTCGAACCACGCCGGAGCTTGTGCCGGCGTGGTTTCTGCTGCAACCGGGCCCGACGCCCGGACGCGTCTGCCTTAGGAGATCGCAACGCCCATGCCGTGGATCAACAACCTGAAACTGATGCCGAAGCTGCTGTTGACCTTCGGTGTCCTCCTGCTGGTGATGCTGCTGCAGGGCATCGTCGCCTATCGCGGACTGCATTCGCTGAACAACGTCACCACCGAGTTGGCCGGTTCGCGCATGGAAAGCATCCGCATGGCCGGCGAGATGCGCGGCATGCTGGGCGAGTACCGCAATGCCGCCTACCAGCAGCTGATCCGCGCCAGCGATGACGTCAAGGCCGACGCGCGCAAGCAGGCCGTCGACCTGCGCACCAGCATGGACAAGTCGATCAAGGACTACCCGAAGCTGGTCGACAACGCGCAGCAGAAGAAGCTGTTCGATACCTTCGCCAAGGAATGGAAGGACGCCCTGGCCTCCTATGACAGCGTCACCGAGATGCTGGAGCTGGACCTGCCGGACGATGCCATCGATACCTTCGTGGGCGAGACCCGCACCAAGCACCGCAAGGCGGCTTCGGCGCTGGAAGCGCTGATCGCCGAAGACAACCGCCTCGCCCGCGCCTCGCGCGAAGAGGCCGCGTCCACCTATTCCGCCTCGGCCGTGCTGACCGTGATTGCCCTGCTGGGCGGCGCCGCACTCGGCCTGGTGCTGGTCTGGCTGTTCGCCCGTGCTCTGGTCGGCAGCGTGCGTGGTGCCGTTTCGGTTGCCAACGACGTCGCCGGCGGCAAGCTCGATGGCCACATCGACGTCAGCCGCCAGGACGAAGTGGGCGAGCTGATGCAGGCCATGCAGCGCATGCAGCGCGACCTGCGCGAGCGCATCGAAACCGACCAGGCCGTCGCCCGCGAGAACCTGCGCATCCGTACCGCGCTGGATTACAGCTCCACCGGCGTCTACCTGACCGATACCAGCAACACCATCGTCTACAGCAACCGCGCCCTGCAGCAGACCCTGAGCCAGTACCAGGACGAAGTGCGCCGCGACCTGCCGGACTTCGACGCCCAGGCCTCGCTGATCGGCAAGCCGGTCACCGTGCTGGAGCACCGCGGCGAGATGGACCAGACCCTGCTGGGCAACCTGAAGGCGCACGGCGTCGCCCGTCGCCCGATGCAGTACGGCGACGCCCAGTTCGCGCAGGTGGTGTCGACCATCCGCAATGAAAGCGGCGACACCGTCGGCTACGTGGTGGAATGGCGCGACCGCACCCAGGAGGCCCTGGTCGAAGCCGAAGTGGCGCGCGTCATCGCCCAGGCCGCCGCCGGCGACCTGTCCGGCCGCATCGACGCCAGCGACAAGGAAGGCTTCTTCCTGCAGCTGGCACAGCAGATCAACGGCCTGCTGGACGCCAACGCCGGCAGCATCGAACAGATCTCCGGCCTCCTTGCCGCACTGTCGCAGGGTGACCTGACCGTGCGCATGCACGGCGATTACCAGGGCGTGTTCGCCCGCATGCGCGACGACGCCAACGCCACCGCCGCGCAGCTGAGTGAAATCGTCACCCGCATCAAGCAGTCCAGCCGCGCGATCAGCTCGGCCGCCGGCGAAATCGCCTCCGGTAACAGCGACCTGTCGCGTCGTACCGAGCAGCAGGCGGCCAACCTGGAAGAGACCGCCGCCTCGATGGAGGAACTGACCTCCACCGTGCGCCAGAACGCTGAACATGCCCGTCAGGCCAACCAGCTCGCCATCGGCGCGCATGGTGTCGCTTCGCAGGGCGGCGACGTCGTCGGCCAGGTAGTCACCACCATGTCGGCCATCGAAGCCTCGTCGAAGAAGATCGCCGAGATCATCTCGGTCATCGACGGCATCGCCTTCCAGACCAACATCCTGGCGCTGAATGCCGCGGTGGAAGCCGCGCGTGCCGGTGAACAGGGCCGTGGCTTTGCCGTGGTCGCCAGCGAGGTGCGCACCCTCGCCCAGCGCTCGGCCGCCGCCGCCAAGGAGATCAAGGGCCTGATCGACGATTCGGTCGGCAAGGTCAACGACGGCTCGGCACTGGTGCACAAGGCCGGCGCGACCATGGGCGAGATCGTTGCCTCGGTGCAGCGCGTGACCGACATCATGGCCGAGATCTCCGCCGCCTCGCAGGAACAGAGTGCCGGCATCGAGCAGGTCAACCAGACCGTGGTGCAGATGGACGAAACCACCCAGCAGAACGCTGCACTGGTGGAAGAAGCCACCGCCGCCGCCCGGGCGATGGAAGAACAGGCCGGCCACCTCAGCGAGGCCGTTTCGATCTTCGTGGTCGACGAAGCCGATACCGTGGTTGCACCGCCGCGCGTTGCTGCCCCGGCCCCGCGTGCTGCTGCACCGGCAGCACCGGCTCCGGCCGCTCCGCCCGCGCGCCGCACCGCGGGTGGTCGCCCGATGGCCACGGAACTGGCCGACGGGGACTGGCAGGAATTCTGATGCCTGCCTGACCTGATGTACGAGAACGCCCTGGCCCTGTGCTGGGGCGTTTTTGTTTACGGGGTATCTGGATTCCAGCCAACGGCGAAGCCCCTCGGGGTGGTCGCGGAGAGCGGCGGATTTCCTACGTTTAGGCCGGGAGGGTGGGCTGCGCAGGGGACGCCGTGAACCTGTGGTGGTCCAGTATTTTTGGACACTCCCAAAGGGAGTTCAGGCCACCTGCTCTTCACAAAGCGCAGGTGGCACAA
>NZ_JASJSI010000016.1:1133-59488 GCF_030237085.1 Stenotrophomonas maltophilia group sp. Smal32 | reverse complement strand
TTTATATATCGGGCGACCACCTTATTAAAAACGAAGTTGATCTTCGGCTGGTTCATTTTTTTATTATACACCGCCCGCACGCACGGGGTGCGCCCCCCCCACAACTGGGCCGGGAAATCCAGGTTGCGGGTCTTGAGATGCTTCACATCTCGTTGGGGAGCCGAGCCCTGGGTGGGCTGTTTTTGGTTGCAAAAGGGGGAGGTGTGAGGGATTAGCGGCGGAGATTGGGGTCGGCTCTACAACATCACGTCATCGCGACTTGCTGGCGCGCAGCGCCTGGATCTTCGGCGGCGGCTGGAAGGAATCGCTGCGCGCATCGGCCCAGAACGCATGGAACACGGCGTGGTCCGGCACCTTGTGCAGCAGCTCGCCCGGTTCCAGGTAACGGTACAGCGAGGCCAGCGAACGGATCTCCACCGGCGAAACACGGCGCAGGATGTGTTCCGGCCCGAGTTCAGCCGGATCATTCAGGCCCGCGGCACACAACAGTTCCTTCAAGGCATGCAGCGTATGCTCGTGGTAGCTGTACACGCGGGTGGCCTTGTCCGTTGCATCCAGATGCTTCCAGCGCGCCGGGTCCTGGGTGGCGATGCCGGTGGGGCACTTGTCGGTATGGCAGCTCAGCGACTGGATGCAGCCCAGCGCGAACATGAAGCCCCGGCCGGCATTGCACCAGTCGGCGCCCAGCGCGATGGTGCGCGCGATGTCGAACGCACTGGTGATCTTGCCGGCCGCACCGATGCGGATGCGCTCGCGCAGGTCGAGGCCGACCAGGGTGTTGTGTACCAGCAGCAGCGCCTCGTGCATCGGCACGCCGACATGGTCGACGAACTCGGCCGGTGCCGCGCCGGTGCCGCCTTCGGCGCCGTCCACCACGATGAAGTCCGGCAGCAGCCCGGTTTCCTGCATCGCCTTGGCGATGCCGAACCACTCCCACGGGTGGCCGATGGCCAGCTTGAAACCAACCGGCTTGCCACCGGACAGCTCGCGCAGGCGGGCGACGAACTGCAACAGCTCCACCGGCGTGGAGAACGCAGAATGACGCGACGGCGACACACAGTCCACGCCCATCGGCACACCGCGCGTCACCGAAATCTCGGCGGTCACCTTCGGCGCTGGCAGCACGCCGCCATGGCCTGGCTTGGCACCCTGCGACAGCTTGATCTCGATCATCTTGACCTGGTCATGGGTGGCATTGGCAACGAAGCGTTCCTCGCTGAAACCGCCCTTCTCGTCGCGGCAACCGAAGTAGCCCGAGCCGATTTCCCACACCAGGTCACCGCCCATCTCGCGGTGGTAGGGCGAGATCGAGCCTTCGCCGGTGTCGTGGTAGAAACCACCGCGCCGCGCGCCTTCGTTCAGTGCGCGGATCGCATTCGCCGACAGTGAACCGAAGCTCATCGCCGAGATGTTGAACACGCTGGCCGAATAGGGCTTGGCACAGTTCGGACCGATCAGCACGCGGAAGTCATGCTTGGCGATGGCAGTCGGTGCCAGTGAATGGTTGATCCACTCGTAGTCCACCGCATAGGTGCTGCGCAGGGTGCCGAACGGTACCGTGTCCATCTCGTTCTTGGAGCGCTGGTAGATCAGCGCGCGCTGCTGGCGCGAGAACGGCACGTCCTCCAGGTCGCTCTGCACGAAGTACTGGCGGATTTCCGGTCCGATCGATTCGAGCCCGTAGCGGAAATGCGCCAACACCGGATAGTTGCGGCGCAGCGTGCTGCGCTTCTGCAGCAGATCCCAGGTCCCCAATGCCACCATCGCGGCAGTCAGGCCGACGCCCCAATACCAGGCCGGCCATATCGTGGCCAGCCACAGGCATATCGGGAACATCAGGATGGCGAGCAGGTAGACGATATACCGGTGCATGGCTTTCCTCGGTTGCAACTGCTCCCGAGTCTACCGCGCTGCCCGCCGCCCAGGCTTACAGGCGACCGTCAACCACGTTGCGCGGCCAGGCCGATTTCACGTCGTAGACCAGCCCACCAGGTGCAAGCAGGCCCCGGATGGCCGCTTCATCCATGGCCTTGAAGCGGGCATGGGCCACCGCCAGCACCACCGCGTCATAGCCGCCTGGAACCGGCTCGGCCAGCCACTGCACGCCGGCCTCGGCCAGCGCCGCCGGGCCCACCCACGGGTCGCTGACTTCCACCTCGGCACCAGCATCGCGCAGTCGCTGGGCCAGTTCCAGCGCGCGACTGTTGCGCAGGTCCGGGCAGTCCTCCTTGAAGGTCACGCCCAGCACCAGGACACGCGACTGCGCGGGTGCGCGGCCACGCTCGGCCAGCATGGCCAGCACCCGCGCGGCGACGTGCTCGCCGACGCGGTTGTTGACCTGGCGTGCGGTGTGGATCAGGTCCGGGTGGTAGCCCACGCTTTCGGATTTGTGCAGCAGATAATACGGATCCACGCCGATGCAATGCCCCCCCACCAGGCCGGGCCGGAATGGCAGGAAGTTCCACTTGCTGCCCGCCGCATCGAGCACGTCCTGGGTATCGATGCCGAGCCGGTCGAAGATCAGCGCCAGCTCGTTGACCAGCGCGATGTTGACGTCGCGCTGGATGTTCTCGACCACCTTCGCTGCTTCGGCCACGCGCATCGACGGCGCCGGGAAGGTCCCGGCGTCGATGATGCGCTGGTACAGGCCATCAATCACCGCCGCGACCTCGGGCGTCGAGCCGGAGGTGATCTTGCGGATGTCGGCCAGGCGCCGCTGGCGATCGCCAGGGCTGACCCGCTCCGGGCTGTAGCCGCAGTAGAAATCCTCGTTGAAGCGCAGGCCCGAGCCCTGCTCGAGCAGCGGCACGCAGACCTCTTCGGTGGTGCCGGGATACACCGTGGATTCGTAGATCACCAGATCGCCCGTGCGCAGATGGCTGGCGATCAGGCGGCTGGCCGAACGCAATGGCTCCAGGTCGGGCTGCTCGTAGGCGTCGATCGGGGTAGGCACGGTGACGATATAGACGTTGCAGGCATCGAGCAGCGAAGGATCGCTGCCGTACTGCAGATGCGTGCCTTCGGCCAGCTCGTCAGCCTCCATCTCCAGCGTGTGATCGCGGCCACCGCGCAGCTCGGCGATGCGGCCGGCATCGATGTCAAAGCCCAGTGTCGGCCAGTGCCGGCCAAACGCCACCGCCAACGGCAGGCCGACGTAACCCAGGCCGATCACAGCGAAACGCGGCGTCACCGCCGCGGCAACGGGCACGCTCATCGGCACATCCCGTGCACCGGGTGAAACCTGATGCGTGCTGCCATGGCTTCGGCCAACCCACTCATTCGCTGTACCACTCCGGAAAACCCGCACGAGGAAGGCTACAGCCTAACGGCCCCGGTACCCCGCCGCCAAGGCGGGCTCAAGAGCCCAGCGCGACCGCAGCGGGTTCCAGCTCGCCATCGGCACCGGTCCAGGCCTGCAGCAGGCGCTCGAAACCTCCACTACCCAGCAGGAAACCCGGCCACGGCGCGTCAACGATCTGGGTCAGCAGGTCCGCATCGATCCGCCGCGTGCCCATCGACCAGCGCGGGAACGCACGCTGCAGTACCGGCGCGCGGCACAACACCCTCATCTGCGCATGGCTGCGTGCATTGGCGATGCGCTGGAACACCGAATCGATGCCATCTTCGGGGCCTTCCAGATACTGCAGGAAGCGGCTGCCGTCGAACATCAGCACACCGGTGACGCCGGCTACACGATTGAAGGCCGTGGCATCGGCCAGCAGGCGATCAAGATCGGTTGTCCGCAGATCGGCGCGGGCCTCACTGGCATAGGCAATCGCGTGCAGCGACATCGGGTGGCTCCCCCCCTGGGAACGATGGCTGGGACTATGACATGAACAGGGATAACAGTTAAGCACGTCACCGCCGCGACGCGATCCGGTCGTCGCGCTGCAGGTGGGCTACAATCGGCGCCGCGCTGCAGGCCCGGATGGCGAAACTGGTAGACGCATCGGACTTAAAATCCGCCGGGGGCGACCCCATGCCGGTTCGATTCCGGCTCCGGGCACCAACATCGCAGCGCAGGATGGCGTCCGCCCTTCGGGGCATTGCACAAGGAACCCGCACATGAAGCTGTCTGTCCTGATACTCCCCCTGCTGTGCGTGATCAGCCTTCCGGCGCTGGCGCAGTCCTACTCCGACAGCCGCCACAATCGCGACGGAAGCGTGGACATCCGCTACAGCGATGGGTCTTCCAGCCGCATCACGCGCGATCTGTCCAAGCGCGTGATCGCCGAGCACAGTGACGGCAGCCGCTCGCCCACCACCTCTGACCTCAGTGGCCGCAATCGCAGCACCTACAGCGACGGCAGCTAGTCCGACACCAGCACCGACCTGAGCGGCAGGGTCATCACGCAGTACAGCAACGGTGCGCGCTCCACCAGCACACGTGACCTGAGCGGCAGGTGGCGCACCACCGCCAGTGGTGGCATGGCCGCCCGTCATCCAGAACGCGGCGTCGGCAAAAAGCCCTGAGCGATCAGATCGCACGCGAGTAGCGTGGTTGCTCGTGTGCGGCGCGCAGGTAGGGGTCAAAGCACATCGCCAGCAACCGCAGCAGTGGTCGCCCCGGCTCGCTGGCGCGCACGACCCCCTCCCGGTACTCGGCCAGGCCGTCCTGTTGCAGCCGCTGCACCGCACGCAGGTCTTCGGCAAAGTACTGCTGGAAATCCACGCCGTGGCGCTGCCCCAGCACTGCACCATCCACCTCGCCCTGGCACATCAGCTGCTGGATCAGCTCCGCGCGCAGCTGGTCGTCGGCACTCAGCGCGACACCGCGCCAGACCGGCAACTGTCCCTGGTCCACCGCGTCCTCCCACGACGGCAGGTCACGTGGATTCTGGCTGTAGGTGGCACCGATATGGCTGATCGCACTGACGCCCAGGCCGAGCAAATCGGTATCGGCGTGGGTGGTGTAGCCCATGAAGTTGCGATGCAGCTGGCCGGCACGCTGCGCGCGTGAAAGATCCTCCTCCGGCAATGCGAAATGATCCATGCCGATGTACTGGTAGCCGGCCGCGGAGAGCTTCTCCACCGCCAGCCCCAGCAGCGCCAGCTTGTCTTCTGGAGAGGGCAACCGGCTTTCGTCGATCTGCTTCTGCGCGCGGAACAGATGCGGCAGGTGCGCGTAGCCATAGACCGCCAGGCGGTCGGGGCGCAGCGCCAGTACCCCGTCCAGGGTTCGCCCGAATCCCTCCAGGCTCTGCCCGGGCAGGCCGTAGATCAGGTCGACGTTTACCGAACGCATGCCGCTGTCGCGGCACGCACGGAGGATGTCCAGGGTCTGCTGCACGCCCTGCACGCGGTTGATCGATTCCTGCACCAACGGGTCGAAATCCTGCACGCCCAGGCTGGCCCGGTTGAACCCCAGCCGCGCCAGCATCCCCACGTCGCGGGCATCGATGAAGCGCGGATCGAGCTCGATCGAAAAATCGCGCTGCGGCGAATCGCTGAAGTCAAAGCGACGGCGCAGGCCTTCCACCAGCGTGGTCATCGCCTCGGCATCCAGGAAATTCGGCGTACCGCCGCCGAGATGCAGCTGGATGACCTCGCGACCGTCATCGAACTGTGGTGCCAGCAGATCGGCCTCGGCCAGCAGGCGCGAAACATAGCTGTGGCCACGACCGCGATCGCGGGTGATCACCCGGTTGCAGCCACAGTAGAAGCACGGGCTGGAACAGAACGGCACATGCACGTACAGCGACAGCGCGCGTGCCAGCTTGTTGCTGTCGGCAATCGCCTGGCGCAGCGCCGGTGCATCGAAGCCATCGTGGAAGTGCGGCGCGGTCGGATACGAGGTGTAGCGTGGCCCCGGCCGGTCATGCCGGCGCAGAAGGTCGGGGTCGAAGGTCCAAGCCAGGCCACCGGCGGCGGGAGAGAACGTGTCCATGCCACCAGCATCGCGCCGGACGGCCGCTGCCGCCTTGACCCAGATCAATCCTTGGCGGCGATCCCCAGCACCGGCAGCCCGACCTGGGGCCAGCGCAGCATCTGGTAGCGCTTCCAGAAGGTATCGCCGATGCGTGCGGCCACGTCGTTGGCCAGTTCCTGCATCGCCGGGTTGTCGCATTCGGCCGTGGTGATCCGGAACAGCACCAGCCAGCGGTCGAACAGGTCCTTGTCCAGCTCGATGGCCATGTGCTTGGACATCGGCGAGCCCTTGAAGCGGCGGGTACCGCGCAGCATCGCCGACCAGAAGTCGACCAGCTGTGCCAGGTGCTCTGGCCAGTCGTGCACATGCGCCTCGAACACCGGCCCGAGGCGCTCTTCCTCGCGCACGCGCGCGTAGAAGTCGTGGACCAGGCGGGTCACCTCCTGCTCGGTACACAACCCAGGCGAGGCGACGGGGAGAACAGGCGGCGGTGTTGCGTTCATCGGGGTACCCAAAGCGTGCCGGCAGTGTGCCGCAGCGAGGCGGCACCACCGTTGATCCAGATCAATGTCGGCGCAGTCGGCTGCACCTAGGCTGGCACGCCTGCAGGAAGCATGCCCTGCGGATGCTGCGCCAACCTCGGCGGAGTATACGCGCCGCCCACTTTTCGATCCGGGACAGCATGAACAGACCCTCTCCCAGCCGCCGCCAGCAGCTGATCCAGCACTGGGGCGCCATCCTTTGGCCCAGCTTCATCGCCGCGGGCGTGGCCAGCGTGGTGTTCTTCGCCTTCGTCGATCCCCTGCGCCTGCAGGCAATCAGTTTCCCGGACACCTCCATCAGCCGCGAGCTGGGCTATACCGCAGGCTTCTTCATGTTCTGGACGGTGACGGCGCTGTCCAGCGCGGTCACCTGGTACCTGCAACGCCCCATGCCCAGTGACGACGACGACGAGCTGCCACTGGGATGAGCGCGCGCCCTACCTCGAGAACCAGGCCCCGGCACTGGCGCGGCACGCTCAGCACTGCCCTGCTGGCACTGTTCTACGCCCTGCCGTGGCTGCGCTGGGACGGGCGGCAGGCGTTGCTGCTGGACATCAACGCGCGGCGCTTCGACCTGTTCGGCTGGACCCTGTGGCCCAACGACGTCGGCGTGCTGATCGGCCTGCTGGCGGTGCTCGCGGTGGGCCTTGCCCTGCTCACCCACCTCGCCGGGCGCATCTGGTGCGGCCATGCCTGCCCGCAGACACTGTGGCGCCGCACCTTCGACTGGATCGCCGACGGCATGGTCCGCACGCTTCCGGCACGCGTTGCGCGCGCGGCCACGCAGCTGGCCTGGGGGCTGCTCTCACTGTGGACCGGCATTACCTTCGTGGGCCTGTTCAGCCCGATCGCCGAGCTGGTGATCGCAGCGCCGCGTGCCGGCTGGAGCGGCTGGGAGACCTTCTGGGTGCTGTTCTACGCCGCCGCCACCTGGGGCAATGCCGGTTTCCTGCGCGAACAGGTCTGCCGTTCGCTGTGCCCATTCGCACGCATGCAGCCGCTGCTGACCGATCCACACACGCCACGCATGCTGTACGACGCCCGACGCGGCGAGCCGCGCGGGCCGCGCCCGTCGGGGCTGGGCGGCGTACTGGGCCGGGGTCGTGGCCTGCTCGACCCGACCACCGCCCAGGACTACGTGTTCCGCGCCGCGCACCCGCTGCTGGCCGGACCGATGCCGACCTTCAACGCCGATCGTCTCGGAGACTGCACCGATTGTGCCGCCTGTGTCAGCGCCTGCCCGATGCAGTTGGACATCCGCCAGGGGCCGCAGGCCGACTGCCTGGCCTGCGGCGCCTGCCTGGAAGCCTGCGCACAGCAACAGCACCGGGCCGGGTTCGGTCCGGGGCTGGTGCGTTACTGCAGTCCGCAGGCGATGGCCGGGCAACAGAAGCGCTGGTGGCGACCCCGGACCCTGGCCCTGCTGTGCTTGATGCTGACGCTGCTTGCCTTCGGCGCCTGGCGCTTGTTCTGAATCAACGCGGCCCGTCGGCGTGCGGCGGAACCAGCTGCGCACGTCGGACAATGCCCAGCTGCTCGATGATCAGCGCCATTTCGTTGGTGAACTCGGTACGCTCGGTCCCCTGCGGGACGAGCCGGTCCAGCACCTGCTGGTAGGTATCCCAGAACGCCGGACCGCATCCGTGTTTGTGATAGCTGGCTTCCAGTTCGCGGCGTACCCGTTCAGCCAAGCCATGCATGCCGTATTCCATACGACCTCCGTTGGACTTGTTCTGCATCGTTGACGGTCTACCGACTCACTTGCGTGCTACTGAAAGACTCCCGGGCTTCACGTCCGGTTGATCCAAATTAGTCACAGATTTCACGACAGGTCAATTACATGCAGCGACTTTCGCGATTGAAATTATTAATCGTTCACGAAACTACATACGGGACCCCGCCCCTCCCGGATGGGGTGAAGCCGACAACGCGACCCAGGCACCTGGCACGGCAGCCGGTAGGCGTCGACGATCGGTACTGCCAGAACGATCAGTTTTTCCTATTTTGCTAAGTGTACTTAACAGAATGTGCTTAGCGTGCTAAATGCGACAAAAGGCGGCGTCATTCAGATGGATTCGACTTCGGCGGCGGCAGTTGCGGGGAACAGGTTCGGGTAGCGCTGATGCAGGATGTATTGCCGCAGAGCCGGAATCGGGAAGTCTTTCGGCCATTGCGATACTGCGGAACGGCTGATGCCGAAGAAGCGCGCCAGCTCCGCATCGGTCTGGAATCCCAGCCGCGTGCGAACCTGCCGCTTGTTCCAGAATTCGGTCATGGTCTGCCCTTCTGTTAACCAGACTTATTCTTGCGGCAAGGATTCTTCGCATTCCACGCGTTAAGCTGGCTTGCATAGATGAATACTCTCGGCCAACGACTCGCCGCCGCCATGAAGAAAGCCGGGCACCCCCGCCCGGCCGATCTGGCCCGCGCCGCCAAATCCACCACGGCAACCATCAGCAACTGGCTCAACGACCATGTCAGTGCGTCCCATGTGAAAGCCGAGCAGCTGTTCCGCATCGCAGATGCGGCCAAGCTGGACGCACGCGAGCTGCTGTACGGAGTGAACGGGCGCGGCGTCGGGGAGCCGGGTAACGCCTACATTCCCAGCCAGGCCCACCTGGATGTATGGCAGGACGCCTACGAGCTGGTCAGTCACTTGGTGGCCAAGAATGGCCTGGAAATCGACCACCGCCGCCACGCGGCGCTGGACCTGCTCGCGTTCGAACTGCTGATGGATGGCTTCAGCCGCAGCAAGGTCGCCCGCGTGCTGACCACCTCGATGACGTGAATGCACTACCGCTGGTAGCATGGACCACGATGGGGATGGGGCTCCCCCGATAACCGCCTGAGAAGGCTGATGGCTCCTGCCAAGACGAACCCGGTGTTCGTCGATGGCAGGCCGTGCCTGCCCTCGGCGTTCGCCATCGACCCTGCACTCGAGGCACGCGATGCAAACGCTGAACAACTATGTCCTGGTCTTCATCGGAGGTGGCATCGGCGCCTGCCTTCGCCATGCCTGCAACCTGATCGGCGCCCGGGTGGCCGTCGGCAGCCCCTGGCCTTGGTCGACCTTCCTGATCAACATCAGCGGCGCGCTGCTGATGGGCGTGGTGGTCGAGGTCTTCGCGATGCGCAATGGCGCCTCGCCGCAGCTGCGCCTGCTGCTCGCCACCGGCATCCTCGGCGGCTACACCACGTTCTCCACCTATGCGCTGGAGATCGGCCTGCTGCTGCAGCGCGGCCAGCATGGGCTGGCCGCGCTGTATGCCGGTGGCTCGGTGGCACTGGGCCTGGCCGGCCTGTTCGGTGGCATGAAGCTGGCCCGGCTGGTCCTGGGCTGAGGCTCAGGCCGCGCCAGCACGCGCCTGTCCGCGCCATTCGCGTGGTGACTGCCCCGTGTGCGCCTTGAACGCGCGCGAGAGTGCCGCCTCGCTGCCATAGCCCACCTCGTCGGCAATCCGCTTCAGCGGCCGGCCCTGGCGCAGCGCCTGCTGTGCCAGCCCAACCCGCCAGCCCTGCAGGTACTGGCCCGGGGTGGTCCCCATCGCTTCGCGGAAGCTGGCGGCGAACACGCTGCGTGACATCCCGGCCACCTCGGCCAGATCTTCCAGCGTCCATCCCTGCGCCGGGGCTTCATGCATCGCCACCAGCGCCAGCCGCAATCGCGGATGGCCAAGCCCAGCGAACAGACCGCCGCGCATTTCGCCACCTTCCATCAGCTGGCGCAGCACCTGGATCATCACCACCTCGAACAGACGGTTGACCATCGCCGCTCGCCCGCAACGCTGCTCGAACGCTTCTTCGAACAACAACTCCAGGGCCGCCTTGCCGCCATACAGCTCGGCCAGTGGCAGGCAGATGAAATCAGGCAGCGCGGCACTGATCGGATTCAGCCGGCCGCCTTCGAAATGCAGGTTCGCGCAGGCCATGTCGGCGCCCTGCTGAGGATCGGTACTGAAGCGGTGCGGCATCGGGCGCGGGTACAGCAGCAGGCTGGGCACCTCGACCTGTACGGTCTGCTGGCCATGACTGACCTGCAGCGGGCCACGTCGCACCAGGTGCAGTTGGCCGGCCTCATCCTCGCCGTCCAGCGTGTTGATGCCGCACAGCGCACCGGCATGGAACACCGAGGCGGTGACCGCGAAGCGTTCAAGCAGAATGGCGAGGCGATCGACCATGGCGGGACGTTGGGTCAAGCGAGACAGGCTCAGTGCGACAGATCGTATCGGAATCACTGCAGGAAAGGAGGGCACTGGCCGGGCGGTCCACCGGGCGCTATACAGGCCCCAGATTCCCGCGCATGGAGGCACCGATGTCGATCCGCATCGCCCCGGCCCTGCTGACGCTGCTGCTTGCGGTGGCCCACGCACAGGCCTCGCCGCCGTCGAAGATCGAACACCTGGCCTGGCTGGCCGGCTGCTGGCAACTTGACGGGCAGCCGCCCGGCGCCGGCGAGCAGTGGTCCAGCCTTGCTGGAAACACCCTGTTCGGCAGCAGCCGCAGCCTGCGTGACGGGCGAACCGTCGGCTTCGAATTCATGCAACTGCGCCAGCACGATGATGGGCGCCTGGTGCTGACCGCCCTGCCCTCTGGCCAGAACGCCACGGACTTCAACGCCACGCGGGTCGATGGCAACGAGGCGGTGTTCGAGAACCCGACCAACGACTTTCCGCAGCGCATCCGCTACCGGCGCCTGGACGAGCAGCGGGCGCATGCGCGCATCGAGATCGCGCAGGACAATCCGGCACAGGCGATCGACTTTCCCATGCATCGCGTCGCCTGCGGTGGACCGGCGCCCGCGCGCTGATCCGCTTCCAGGCCACCCCTACGCCGTATGGCGGATTACCACGAAGCCTTCTTCCCTGGCCGGTGCTACGAAGTGACGGGTGATCTGCTCGAATTCCTCATCGCTGGCCTGGAAGGGATGCTCGCCGCGCGCATTGCGTGCACGCAGCCGCGCCTTGCAGACTTCGTCGGCAACATCGAGGAAGTGCAGTTGATGCGCGGCGCCCACTGGCGAGAACACCTCACGCGCCCACGCGCGGGTGGCGGGCGTGTTGAAGGGAAAATCGAGCACCACCGAAACGCCGGCCTGCAGCAGCGCACGCAGATGATCGGTCAGCACGCTGCGCAGCGTGGCTGCGCGCTGCAGATAATCCGCGATGGAGTGGATTTCGCCCGGGTGCAGCGCTGCCAACCATGCGTCCTCGCTGATCAGCACGTGGTGCGGCCTCGCCACCAGTTGCCGCGACAGCGTGGACTTTCCTGCGCCAATCTTGCCGCACAGCAGGTGCAGGGTTGCGCCGTCGGCGGCGGGTGAAGGGTATTGCATCTACGATCTCCTCGGTGGATTCCAGTTCCCGGGAGAGCGCTGCGTGCAATCCGCCTTCCCGGGCGGGTTGCAGGGCCGTGACGACCGCGCGCTACCCCGCCTTCCCGTGGGGAATGCGGATAATCGACGCGGTGACATGCGGGGCCATGCCGCCAGCGTAGAGCGCCGCCTCTTCGGCCCGCAACCCCCTGCGGCAGTGCAGCGCGCGCAACGTTTCATTGGCATCTATGCTCGGCGCCATTCCCGCATGGAATGACCACGATGCGCCCCTTGCTTCGATGTGCCCTCGCCCTTGGCCTGCTGCTTCCTTCGACGGCATTGCTGGCAGCACCACCCTCGGCGCCACGCACGCTCAGCGGCGAGCTGCAGGGCGCCCCCTGGCGGCTGGATGTACCGGCAGACTGGAACGGCGACCTGGTGATGCTGGCCCACGGCTATGAGCCCGTGGGCGTGCCGCGCACCATGCCAATGGCCGCCAACGACAGCACGGCAGCGCTGCTGGGCGCCGGTTACGCCGTCGCGCAGAGCGCGTATTCCGGCCAGGGCTGGGCGGTGGCTGATGCGGTCAACGACATGGAACACCTGCGACACCATGCGCTGGGTGAACTCAAGCGCGTGCAGCACACCTGGATGCTGGGCTTCTCGATGGGCGGCGCCGTGACCATCGGCAGCCTCGAGCGCTTCCCGCAGCACTATGCCGGTGGCGTGTCGCTGTGCGGTGCCAATCTCAGTGGCGAACAGATCGCGGCCGACCTGCTGACCACGCTGGTCGCGTTCGATTATTTCTTCCCCAAGGCGGAGGGGCTGCCGGGCACCGGATTGGCATCGCGCGAAGCGGCCCTGCTGCCGCAGGGTGAGCTGTACCAGGGAATCGCTACTGCGCTGCAGCGCGACCCGGCGCATGCCGCGTTGCTGGCGCAGCGGCTGCAGGTCTCCCGCGGCGAAGTGGCCGGCACGATCAGCCTGCACGCCCTGGTCCTGCATGAACTGGCCACACGCAGCGGTGGCATGCCGGTCGGCAACAGGGGCGTGGTCTACAGCGGCTTCGGCGATGACTCCGCATTCAATGCCGGGGTGCAGCGCATCGAAGCTGTACCCGCCGCGCAGGCCAAGGTGCGCGCGACGCTGGCGCTGACCGGCGCCCTGAAGCGCCCGCTGGTGATCCAGTTCAACCACAACGACCCGACCATCGTGCCGCACATGCAGACGGCGTATCCGCAGTTGGCCGCACACGCCGGTGCGCGGCCAGCGCCACGGGTACTGCCATCGGTGGGCGAAGGGCATTGTGGCTTTTCGGAAGCACAGGTGGTCGACGCCTTGAAGGCGGTACAGCACTGAGACCAGCGCGTGCCGCAGCGCATCAGGACCGTCCAGCAAGTGCTGCTATGGTGGCCCGGCCCATTGACGGGCACACAAAGGACTGACGTGATGATCAAGACGACCTTGAAGACCGTGATGCTCCTTGGCATGGCCGTGACCGGCCTGGCCTTCGCTGCAGATTCCTGCGAGTTCTGCACCCTGAAGTACGAGCAGTGCCTGCGTACATCACATGGACCGCTGGGCAAGACCTCCGAGCAGTGCCTGGCCGAATACAAGCTGTGTCGTGAAATGGACTGCCCGTCGCCCTGACCGGTGTCCGGCCGGCTCCTTCGGGGGCCGGCTCAGCCCACCTGTTCGGCACGCCCGAAGGCGAATGGCTGGGCTTCGACACGTCAGTCTCGTTCGGCCGACAGGGGCTTGGCCTGACCCGCACGGTGCTGCACGATGCGCGCGGTCCAATTGGCACGCTTGACCAGGCCTTGACCGTGCGCCCGTTGCCGCAACAGGCCGGATCAACCGCCCAGCGTGCCCATCGTGAAGGTGTAGCCGGAGCTCATCAGGAATTCGCGCATGCGCATTTCCGCCCGCCGTGGCGAGGCCAGGTTGGCCGGCGCATACAGTGCATACACCATGCCCGATCCCTCGATATGCTCGCGGCGGACCTCGCAGCGAGCGGTCTCCGAGGCAATCACCCATCCGTCCTTCAGCCGCTCCGGTCCAATGGATTGCCCGTTCTTCAACCGGAAGGTCAGCCAGCGCACATCTGCCAAGATTTTGCTCATTTCCGATTCGCTCCGTGCCCGAAGCGACCCGTGATGTCCTTGCTCGCCATTGCAGCTCCCTGAGACGTGGAACTCGACCATAACGCCTTGCCATGTCGTGGGTGACTGAGACTGGACGGGCACCTCAGGTCGCCAGGTTGAACAGCCGCCACAATGCCTCACGCCCCGGTGGGGTCAGGCGCAGTTCCCGGCGGCCTTCCACGCGCCGAAGCCAATCGTTGTTCACGAAACTGTCCAGCATCGCCTCACCGACCAGGCCTGCCAGGTGCGGGCGACGTTCGGTGCAATCCAGACAGCCACGGCAATAACGCGCCGGCTTGGCCACCACCGGCTGCCGCAGAAGCTCGCGCAGTGGCTGGCCCAGCCCGCCGAGGAATGCGGCGCCTTCGGCGCTGATCCGCCAATGCCCTTCGCAGGGCAGCACATGCCCCACCTGCAGCAGGCGATCGGTGATGGCTACCGCGTGCACACCGGCCAGGTGCCGATAGCAGGAACGCGCCTCGCGCAGCGCGGGCATGCTGCGCGCGGCCGCAGCGGTACACGAGGGGGTACGGTCGGCCACGCGCAGGATGCCTTCGAGCATCTCTGCCACCTCGCTTGACGCCAACCGGTGATAGCGATGCCGCCCCTGCGCCAGCGCCACCAGCAGATCACCTTCGACCAGCCTGCGCAGGTGCATGCTCGCCGTCTGCGGGGTCACACCGGCCACGTGCGCCAGCTCCGTTGCGGTGTAGGCACGCCCGTCCATCAACTGCAGCAGCATGGCCGCGCGTGCCTGGTCACCGACCAGGGCGCCGACACTGACAAGGGAACCAGAGGTGTGGACCATGCCGGGATTGTGGCACGCCCACCCGTGCAGACACTTCGATGCAGACCGAAGCTTCGGTGCCCGCAACCACGCCACAGTGGCCGTCCCGCCACCGTGAGATCCACCGTGAACACCGCCTCGATCCAGCGCCGCCGCATCACCCCATCGGTCCTGTACCCGGGCACGCCCGTGCTGCTGATGACCACGTTGAATGACGATGGCAGCAACAACATCAGCCCGCTTTCTTCGTTCTGGGCACTGGGCAACCGCGTGGTACTGGGCCTCGGCACGCAGGGCCAGGGCTATCGCAACCTGCAGCTGCGCAACCAGTGCGTGCTGAACTTTCCCTCATCCGCGCAGGCCGCACAGGTCGAGGCCATCGCCAGAGCGACCGGCTGCAACCCTGTGCCGGCCGCCAAGCAGGCGATGGGCTACGTGCACGTGCGTGACAAATTCGCGCTGGGCGGGTTCAGCCCCGTCGCATCCACCCACGTTGCGCCGATGGCGATTGCCGAATGCCCGTTACAGGTGGAGGCCAGCGTAATGGCGATGCATCCGCCCGGCGAGGATGATGGCCAGGGCTTCGTGATCGTCGAAGCCCGCATCCGCTGCGTGCATGCGCACGAAGACATCACCGTGGACGGCACCCAGCACATCGATGTGGCGCGCTGGAAACCATTGATCTACCTGTTCCGGCACTACCTGGGTGTAGGAGAGCCGGTCGGGCGCAACTTCCGCGCGGAAACGCCCATGCGCGCGTCTACCGCGCAGTGACCAGTCAATTCGCAGGGGCGGTCGAACTGCTGAACTTGTCGCGCACCGACCGCTCACGTTCGCGCCGGACCGATGCACACTGTTCGCGCGCGTTCGACATCTGCGTATCTGCTGCAACGCGCTCAGCGCTCAACGACTGCTGCAGGCTGGCGATCTGTGCACGGATGCCGGAGTCCTGTGTCGCGCCGGCCAGGTTGGTGCCCGCCGCAGCAAGTTGATGGTTCAGCTCGGCGACCTGCCGGCCAACCTGCTGGCTGCGGGACTCCAGCGGACCGTAGATGCGCGAGCGCTCACCCTGCACGCAGTTGCGCTCGGCGATGCCGGCGTCGGCCAGTTCGGTGTTCTGGTACACCGCCGCGCGGTTCGATGCCTCCCCCGCTGTTTCCGTGGAGGAACGGCTGGAACGCAGCTTCATGGGTTCAGCGCCGGCAGCACAAGGATTCTGGCTGTACACCGTTTCGCCGGATGCGCCCTTGCACTTGTAGACCTGGGCCGATGCCAACGGGGCACACCCCAGCAGGATCATCGCCATCACTGCCTTCCCTTTCATCCTGCACCGCTCCCTGGTTCATTGGACAACCGCCACGATACGGTGGTTTGGTGGCGACTGCACGCTGGCGCCATTCAGACCGTTTCGCCCTGCAGATCGAGCACATCCGTGGTCCAGCGGCGCGCTCCCAGCGTGGCCACCATGCCGCCGCGATAGACGAACCGGCGTGCTTGACCGTCTTCAATGAAGCAGGTCTCGTTCTGCATCGGCACATAGCCCGCAGAAGCATAGTGCCGATGATCCAGAGCGAACAGCACGGCGAAATCGATACCGTGCAGGCGCAGCTCTGCATGGGCCGCTTCGATCAAGCGCGAGGCAACGCCTTGCCGGCGAACGTCGGCACGCACCACCACGCCGCCGATCAGACCGATGCGTTCCGGCTCGCCGTCCAGCAGTGCATTGCGTTCGTACAGTGCGAGGTGGGCGACCACGTGATCACCTTCCATCGCCAGGACCAGAGCGACCGGCCCCGGGATGGCGTAGCCCTCGCCCTGCATGTCCGGGAAAGCCTCGCGGAGCAGATCCACCGCCTGCTGACGGTGTTCCGGCGCCACGCGCTCCCTGCTGGATACCTGAACGTGCATTGCCCTGTCTTCCTGGAACCGGTGCCCAGCCTCATCGTGCCACGGAAACATGACCATGCCCGCGGTAACGTTTCGCTGTCAGTGCAGCGTGATCCAGTACGAAACGATATCCGTGTAGCTGCCCTCGCGCTTGACTGCCCGCGGCTCCCTTCCGAGTGCGCTGAAACCCAGCGATTCATACAGCCTGCGCGCGGCAGTATTGTCCGCCAGCACCGTCAGGGTGACCGATTCAATGCCCTCGGCGCGCGCAGACGCAAACGCAGCACGAAGAAGCTGGCGGGCGACACCCTGGCCACGATGGTCGGTGCCCACATGGACACTGTGCACTTCCGCCGTATGCCGTCGCGCCATCCGCATCGGGCGTACGTAGCGCAGGAAGCCCGCAAGCATGCCGTCGATGAAAGCGCCGAAGTAGCGCGTGCCAGGATCAGCAAGTTGGATGCGCATCACGTCTGCCGTCTCATTCTGCGCTTCGGCCAGCGTGGACAGGAACGCAGCGGGCGACTCGCCAAGCGCCTGCAACCGTGCCTGCCAGAGAATGTCGGCGTCGTCAGCACCAAGCTGCCGGATGAGCATGCGACACACCTGCGAGGTTGTTGATACACAGGCGCCCAGCCTAGCGCGGGTCCGCCTGATGCGACGTGCATGCGAGAATGAAGAACGTCCCTTCTTCACCCAACGCCATGACTGAACTGCAGATTCCCCGCGTTGGATGTGGCGCCGTCGTCCGTGATGCCGACGGCCGCATCCTGCTGATCCAGCGCGGACGCGAGCCGGAGCGCGGGCACTGGGGCCTGCCCGGTGGAAAAGTCGACTGGATGGAAACGGTGGAGGCTGCCGTGGTCCGTGAAATCCGCGAGGAGACGGCGCTGGAAGTGACGTTGCTGCGCCTGCTGTGCGTGGCCGATCATTTCGAGCCGGCGCTTGCGCAGCATTGGGTCGCGCCGATCTTCGAGGCACGGGCATCTGCCGCTGCCGAGGCCTCCATCCAGGAACCGGGCGTGCAGACCGGGCTGGGCTGGTTCGCGCGGGATGCCCTGCCCCAGCCGCTGACCCAGGCCACGGTGCAGGCGCTGGCCATGCTGTAGCGGGTATCGATCCGGGCGCGTGCCGGTATCCAGGCAAACAAAAAGCCCTGACCGGAGTCAGGGCTTTTCAATTGGAGGCCTCAAGCGGAATCGAACCGCTGTAAACGGATTTGCAATCCGGTGCATAGCCACTCTGCCATGAGGCCAACGTACTGCGCGCCAGGAACGTAGCCCTGACAAGACAAAACCCCAAGATGGGGCCTGTCGGAACATGGAGCGGGAAACGAGACTCGAACTCGCGACCTCAACCTTGGCAAGGTTGCGCTCTACCAACTGAGCTATTCCCGCGTAAGCCGACATGCTACCGGAAATCCGGAAAACACACCAGCGATTTCACCTTTCTGACTGCGCGTAAAGCCTTGTGGCCCAACGTGCCCCGCCTTGCCGTGGCGGGAGAAAAACAAGGCCCCTACCGGGGCCCTGTAGAATCTGGAGCGGGAAACGAGACTCGAACTCGCGACCTCAACCTTGGCAAGGTTGCGCTCTACCAACTGAGCTATTCCCGCAGATTCCATTCGACCTGCGTCGAAGGAGCGCTATTGTGTCCAAATTCCTTCACGCCGTCAACAGTCTTCACATCATGCGGTCACAGGCGTCCGCGCTGGGGTACGCTGCCCCGCCCGGCCCGGTTCGCCCATGTTCCTTCGCGGCACGCCCCTGTTGATCGCCCTGCTGCTGCACCTGCTGGTGGCCCTGCTGTACTGGGCACTGATACCACTGGGAATGAACGGGTATCGCGACCATTTCGGCTTTACGTCACATCGTGACATCGGCCTGGGCATCGCCCAGTTCCATCTGTTCTGGATGTTCATTGGCGCCCAGCCGCTGATTGCGGTGCTGCGGCCGCTGTTCGCCAAGCTGCTCGTGCTGGCCATTCCCTTGGCATTCGCAACCTGGACGCTGATGCACAACCATCCGCTGCGCCTGCTGTACTTCACGGTCGGGCCGGGTTTGCTGGCACTGGCCGCGATCGCCATATCCGTGCGCCATGCATCACGCAGCCACTTGCCCACCACCACGGACACCGCCGATGCCTAGACGCTACGTCCGCCTGTTCTGGTTGCTGGTTGCATTGACCTGGCTGGCGTTGATCGCAGCGCTGGTCAACGCCGGCTTCACCCCGGACTACTGGCTGCTGCATCGCCTGGAAGGCGCCGAGCTGCCCTACCCAACCAGCACCGTCATCGTGTTCACGCTGCTGGGCACGGTCGAGCTGGTGGTGGCCGCCTTGATCGTGCGGCCCTGGAAACTGAAGCGGCTGTGGTTGCGCCTGCTGATCGCCTTCGCGCTGCTGCTTGTGTGGTCGGTACCGTGGATGCTGTCGGCGATGCACCAGCCGCCCGTACACGGTATGCACCTGCTGTGGTTGCTGCTGCTGGATGTGGGCCTGCTGCTGGCGCTGTGCGTGGTGTCGGCGGTGAGCGCATGGCGGGCACTCAGGCGTCGAAAGGGTTCATAAGCGCCCCGACACAACGCCAGGCCTACTTCCGGAACTCCACGCGCACGTGCTGGCCGAAGCGCGCCTTGGCCTCGCCATCGAACTCCAGCACGCACTCGACCACCTTGGCCACGCCGCGCCCTGCGTCTTCAGGCAGGCGTGCCTGCGCGAACACCGGGCTGATGCGCACCACGCGTGCAGTTGGCAGCGTGCCGGTGCTTTCGGCGCCATCGCTGTCCGGCACCACCGTGGCCTGCATGCCTACCTGCACGGCATCGGCATAGGCGGCGCTGAGTTCGGCACGCACCTGCAGCGGGCGCGCCGGCAACAACGAGATCGCCGGCTTGCCCGCCTGCACGAAGGCGCCAAGGCCCGGCACCTGGCCGACCACCGTGCCGGCTTCCGGCGCACTCAGCGACATCTGCTGCAGTTTCAGCCTGGCGTGTTCCAGCTTGTGCTGGGCCATGTCGACCTGCGCACCGGCAACGTCGACATCGGCACGTACGCCGGCCAGCTGCTGCTTGGCCGCATCGGCCTGCTGGTTCGAGGACACACCTTCGCTGGCGCCCGTAGACAGGCGGGTGGCGTTGCGCTCCAGTTCGCGCAGCTGCGCCTGGCTGCCCTTCAGGCGGTCATTGGCCAACGCCAGGTCGGCGGTGGCCATTGCCACTTCCTGCTGCAACAGGGCGCCATCCAGCGACAGCAGCAGCTGCCCCTTCTTCACCACGGCGCCTTCCTTCACCGGCGCAGCGGTGATCGAGCCATCCACCGGTGGCGCCAGTGCGATCAGCCCGCCTTCGACGTCGATGATGCCCCGCGCCACGGCGACCTTGCCGGCGACGACAGTACCCGACTTGCCTGAGGGTGCCGATGCGGGGGTGGGCGCTTCCCTGGAACAGGCACCGAGCAGCAATGCCGCCGACAGGGCCAGGCTGAGGGGAAGCAGGTTCGACGTCTTGGTCATGGGGCGGACTCTACAGTTTCGTTCTGGCGGCGGTCATCACGGACCATGCCGTCTTCCATGGCGATCACCCGGTCGGCATGCCGGATCAGGCGCGGATCGTGGCTTACGCACAGCACGGTGGCGCCATGCGCACGTGCGTAGCGATGCAGGATATCGATCACGCGCTGGCCGTTCTCGGCATCCAGCGCGCTGGTGGGCTCGTCGGCGAAGATCAGCGTCGGCGACTTGGCAAACGCGCGGGCCACAGCAACGCGCTGCTTCTCACCGCCGGACAGCTGCGCCGGGCGCATGTGGCTGCGATGGCTGAGGCCGACTTCTTCCAGTGCACGGCGCGCCAGCGGTTCGCTTTCGCGATTGCGCATGCCGCGGTAACCCAGTGGCAGCTGCACCTGCTCCAGCGCAGTCAGTGCCGGGAACAGGTTGAAGCCCTGGAACACAAAACCGACATGGTGCAGGCGGAAACGCTCCACTTCGGCGCGGCTCATGTGGCCCACATCCTGGCCGAGTGCATGCACGCGCCCCCCATCGGGGGCGGACAGGCCGGACAGCAGTGACAGCAGCGTGCTCTTGCCGCATCCGGAAGGGCCGGATACCAGGGTCAGCTCGCCGGGATAGATGTCCAGCGACAGGCCACGCAGCACCGGCACCTGCACATCGCCGGACATGAAGCCCTTTTCCAGTACGTCGGCCTGCAACGTGGGGGCGACGGCATGTTTGAAGGTCATCGGCCGTTCCTCAACGCAGCAGCAACGATGGATCGGAGCGGACCACGCTGCGCACCGCCATGATGCTCGACAGCATGGCCATCACCGCAACCAGCGCCACGCAACCGAGGATCACCATCGGCGTCAGCTGCACCGGCACGCGCTGGGTCTGCGCGATCAACAGCACCACCGTGCTGAACGCCGCCGCCAGCAACATGCCTACGCCGCCGATCAGCAATGCCTGCTCGAACACCACCCGCGCCAGCGCATAGCGGCCCGCACCGAGTGCATTGAGCGTGGCGTACTCGCGCACCGAACCGGCCACCACCGAAGCGAACGACTGGTTGGTGATCACCGCACCGACGAAGCAGACGATGACGGCCATGAACAACACGGCGATACCTGCGCCGGTATCGAACAGCCAATACTGCTGCGAGCGGCTGGCGAACTCCGGTGCAGTCCAGAACTCGACCGGTGTGGCCTGGCCCATCGACGCCGCAAGGCGGTCACGCACGCGACCGGCCAGTTCCGGCGAGCGCAGGCCCGCCACGAAATAGGTGCTGCCCTCATGCGGGTCGGTGCCGGCGATGGCGCGCGCGGTATCCAGCGAGGCCAGCACGTTGACGCCACCGAGGCCACGCAGGCCCGGTTGCGCGGCGACCACACGCACGGCCTTGCCGTTGATCCACGCACGGTTGCTCTGCAGGTCCACGCCGAGCGTATCCAGGTCGGCGCTGTCCACGATCACGGCCCCCGGTTCACGCAGCTGTGCACGCAGATCGGCCGGCAGGATGCGAGCGAACATCATCGCGTCGTCGCGGGTGGAGATGCCGGACAGGTACACCGACACATTGCCGGTGCCCTGCGCACTGGAACGCCACTCACCATCCACCCACTCGTAGGGTTCGACGCGGGTGACATCCGGGTCCATGCGCAGGTGGCTTTCAACATCCGCGCTGATCGCATGCCCGTAGTTGACGCTCTGGGTGCCGGGGAAACCGGCCCAGATATCGGCCGAGGACGCCTTCACGTAGATCGCGGCGGTGCCGAAGATGCCCAGCACCAGTGCGGCCTGCACGATCAACAGCACGCCGGCGAAGCACATCGCCAGCACCACCGGCAGGAACCGGCGCCACTCGTAGGCCAGGGTCTTGCGGGCCAGCGCGATCATTGCAACTCGCCCTCAGCCTCGACCGGCAGCGGTGCGCCGCCCAAGGCGCGGTACAGCGAGGCGAACGCCAGTACGCGCGCGCCCTGCGCGGCGATCAGGTCGCCATGCGAGGCCAGCGCCGCACGCTGCGTGTCCAGCCCATCGAACTCGCTGGACAGGCCCAGCTGCACCTGCCGCGCCTGGCGCTTGACCTGCTGGCCAGCAGCATCATTGGCCGCACGCAGCGACTGGATGCTGCTGTCCTGCCGCGCCAGGCTGCCCAGCGCGCCTTCCACTTCACTCACACCCTCCAGCACTGCCTTGCGATAGCCGAGCAGCGCGGCATCCAGCTGCTTCTCATCGGCATGGAAGCGCGCACGGCGCTGGCCCCAGTCCCACAGTGGAATATCGATGTACGGACCGATCGACGGGCTGGAATCGGAGTTGGAGCGCGCGTTCTGGGTGAGGTTGTAGGCGTACAGGATCGAGCCGCCGAGGCTGACCCGCGGATACATGGCCGCGCGCGCGGAGCCCTTGCTGGCCGCGGCCTGCATCACCTCGGATTCGGCCAGCAGGATCTGTGGCCGGTGGCGCAGCAGATCCGCAGGAACCTGCTGCAGCGAGAACGTGCCCAGCTTCGGCGGCGTGCGGTACGCGCGCCAGGTTGGATCCGGCCCATCGCGGCCGAGCAGCAATGCCAGCGCGCGGGCCGCGGTGTCAGCGTTTTCCCGAGCCTGTGCGATGGCGGCGCGGGTGGCGGCCTGGCGTGCACGCAGGCGGTCCAGCTCGCCCGGCTCGTCCAGGCGCAGACGCTGGCGGACCAGAGCCAGCTGCTCGCCGCGATCATCCACGGCCTGTTGCCGGGCCAGCAGGTCCTGCTGGGCCTGTGCCACGGTCAGGTCCAGATAGCTGCGCACCACGTCGGCGATCACCGCGACCTGCGCGGCGCTACGCAGCGCCTCGGCATTGCCGGCCGAGGCCTGCGCGCCCAGCTGCGCGCTCTCGGCGGCACCGAACAGGCCCAGGTCCCAGATCGCTTCGATGCCGGCATGGAAATAGGTATCGACCGCAGCAGCGTCCTGCACCTGCTTGGCGCTGGCCGAGATTTCCGGCAGGAAGCGCGAGTCCGAGGTGCCGGCGACGATCCGCACGGCCTGCAGCCGCAGCGTGGCCTGCTGCAGGTCTAGGTTACCGGCGATGGCCTGGTCCACCAGGCCGTCCAGCGCCGGGTCGGCCAGCACCTTCCACCACTGCCTGGCATCCACCGCCACGCCCTGCCCCTGCGGCACCTGGGTCCAGGCGCTGGGCGTGCGATCAGGCAGATCCGGGACGGACACCGACATGCAGCCAGCCAGGGCCAGGCTTGCCAGCAGCGCGGAGGGGCGCAGCACTGCCTGCAGGGAGAATCCGCGCCCGGTCCTGGGCACTGCCACTGGAGTGATACGCCTGACCACCAGCCCGCCAACGTGTAGAAGGAGCATGAAGGCTACCGTGCGATTGTGGAGCGAACATGGAGAAATGGTCCGAAAAAGGTCACAGCACGCGTGCGGTTCAGGCAACGATGCCATTGGCCTTTCGCCAGCCTTTCACTGCATGCGACGCACGGAACGCTGGTGCGACATCCAGGCCATTGCGTCTTGTTGCCACCTTCCCCGAGCCCCGCGCCTGCGGCCATCCCCACGACCGATACGCCCCGCTATTCCGATTGCGACACTGACGTCGGATTCGTCACGCTTGGCCACTGATATCATGCCCGCCATGAAGATGCCGTGGCGCGACTGTAGCGGCCCTGCCGGCCAACTTCATGACAAACGAAAAACGCCCCCTTGCGGGAGCGTTCCTCTTGAATCTGGAGCGGGAAACGAGACTCGAACTCGCGACCTCAACCTTGGCAAGGTTGCGCTCTACCAACTGAGCTATTCCCGCAGATTTCGTTCGACCTGCGTCGAAGGAGCGCTATTGTGTCGATATTGCTGCGCGGCGTCAACAGGAATTTTCACGTGAGTGAAGGACGGTGTTCAGACGCCCCCACCTGCTCTCTTCACGTGCGCACACCACGGCGGTGGAAGTAGACCTGCTCGGCGATGCGCCGCGTAGCCGCCGTGTGCAGCAGTGCGTTGAGCGGCCAGTCGGCCTGCAGATGATCCATCGCCCAACGCAGCAGGTATTTGCCGTGAAATGCAGGCGCGGCCTGCCGCGCCACCCGTTCGGCGTCCGGCCCCTGGCCACGCAGATGGCGGGCAATCGCCTCGCCGACTGCCCAGCCGTGTCGCCATGAGGAGTGGATGCCGCCGGCCGAGAGCGGCGAGACGATGCCGGCCGCGTCGCCGGTCAGGATCACGCGCTGGCCGGTGATCGGCCCGTCCGGCCGGCCGCAGCGCACCAGGCCGGCGCGGGTGGCCGAGGGACGCGCCGAAGGCGGAATGCCGACCACGTCGCGCACGTGATCGAGGAAACCATCGATGTCCGGCCGCCGCACCTGTTGCGGGTCATGACGCAACGCCAACCCGACCTGCAGGCCGGTTGGATTCTGCGCGACCCAGCCGATGTAACCCGGCGCGTAGCGCTTGCTGACGAAGCAATGCAGCGCATCGCCCTGCGTCACCTGCAGGCCGGCGAACTCACGTTCGACGCCGTAGTGGTTGTCACGCAACTGGCCGAGCCCGGTGCGCTGTGCCACGCGTGAGCCTACGCCGTCAGCGCCAACCAGATAGGCACATCGCCCTGACCCATCCACCAGCCAGCCGTCACCATTGCCATGGGCATCGGTGAAGGACTGCTGCAGGCGCAGGTCGACACCGTTCGCGCGCAGCTCGCTGGCCAGCCAGCGCATCAGGTTCGGCGTATCGGTGGTGAGGAAGTAGTAGCCCGGCGCGGCGAGCAACACGCTGCGAAGATTGGGGGCATACAGGCGCACGTTCGCGACCCGCTGCACCAGATGTCCGGGCATGCGCCCCAGCCAGGTCTGCTCCATCGCTTCCTTCACCACGATGCCGGTGGTGTGCAGGCGCTCACCGGGGTCGGCCTTGCGTTCCAGCACGCAGACACGCAGGCCGTATTGGGCGGCCGCCAAGGCGCAGGCGGCACCGGCGAAACTGGCGCCGACGATGACTACGTCGTGGTCGTAGGCGGAGGGCGTGTGGGGCATTGCTGCATCGTCCTGGAGGAACACAGATGCAGCTTCGAGCGGGGGCGTGGTGAGACGAAGAAGTGGCGGTGAAGTGGGAATGAAGCGCGCAGTACGCAAACGAAAAACGCCCCCTTACGGGAGCGCTTTTCTTGAATCTGGAGCGGGAAACGAGACTCGAACTCGCGACCTCAACCTTGGCAAGGTTGCGCTCTACCAACTGAGCTATTCCCGCTTGGGAGGCGAAATTTTACCTATTCCAAGGATTGCGTCAAGCGCTTTTTTCAGGGTCTGGGAGGCGCCTTGCACCACGTATCCACGCCATGCGTGGATCCGACCCCGTGCCTCAGTTGCCCAGCTTCTTCTGTCGCGAGCGCTCGCGTGCGGCGCGTTCGTCTTCGCGCAGGCTCGGCCAGGCGGCGTGCAGGTACTGCAGGCCCGACCACAACGTCAGCACTGCGGCAATGGCCAGGGTCCAGTCGCCGATGTGGAACACCGGCCAGCCCATCCAGATGTCTTCCACCGGCACGTTCGGCGCCACCGAATACAGCAGGCACAGCAGCGCGACCATCTGCGCGGTGGTCTTGACCTTGCCGATCATCGCCACGCGCACCTTGGCGCGCTGGCCCAGTTCGGCCATCCATTCGCGCAGCGCCGACACCGCGATCTCGCGACCGACGATCACCGCCGCCCAGAACGCCATCCACGGCGTCGGGTGGCCCTGCACGATCAGGAACAGCGCCACCGCCACCATCAGCTTGTCCGCGACCGGGTCGAGGAAGGCGCCGAAGGCCGACTCCAGCTGGTAGCGGCGGGCGATCCAGCCATCGAGCCAGTCAGTGATCGCGGCCAGGCCGAAGATCGCCGCCGAAGCGAAGTTGGTCCAGGTGTAGGGCAGGTAGAACACCAGCACCAGCACCGGGATCATCACGATCCGCAACAACGTCAGCCAGGTGGGCAGGGTCAACTTCATGCTTGCGTGCTTCTCTCTCTACTCGGCCGCATCAGGCGTGGCCAACCCGTGCAGGTTAGCGTAGATACGTGCCGCGAGGGCGTCATTGATGCCTTCCACCTTGGCGATTTCCGCTTCGCCAGCGGCTTTCAGGCCCACCAGGCCGCCGAAATGCTTGAGCAGGCTGGCACGGCGGCGCGGCCCGATGCCGGGGATGTCCTCCAGCTTGCTGGTCATCCGCGCCTTCTGGCGGCGGCCGCGGTGGCCGGTGATGGCGAAGCGGTGGGCCTCGTCGCGCACCTGCTGGATGAACTGCAGCGCCGGGTTGGCCGCGCCGGGGCGCAGCTCGCGGCCGTCGGGCATCACCAGCGCTTCGTGGCCGGCGCGGCGCTCCACGCCCTTGGCCACGCCCACCAGCAGAACGCCTTCCACGCCCAGGTCGGCCAGCGCGGCCTGCGCCTGTGCCAGCTGACCGGCGCCGCCGTCGATCAGCAGCACGTCCGGCAGCACACCCTGCTCTTCCACTGCACGGCGGAAGCGGCGGTCGATGGCCTGGCGCATGGCGGCGTAGTCATCGCCCGGCTCGATGCCGCTGATGTTGAAGCGGCGGTACTGCGCGCGCACCGGGCCGGCGGCATCGAACACCACGCACGACGCCACGGTGGCCTCGCCCAAGGTGTGGCTGATGTCGAAGCATTCCACGCGCTTGACCGGCTCGGCCAGGCCCAGCATGTCGCGCAGCGCATCGCTGCGCGCGTGCTGCGCATTGCGGCTGTTGAGTTCAGTGGCCAGCGTCAGCTGCGCGTTGCGGCTGGCCAGTTCCACGTAGCCGGCGCGCTCGCCGCGCACGTTCCACTTCAGCTGCACCTTGCGTTCGGCCGACGCGGACAGCGCGGCGACCAGCAGGTCGGCATCGGGAATCTCGCGGTCCAGCAGGATCTCGCGCGGCGGCTCGAATTCGATGTAGTACTGCGAGACGAACGCCGCCAGCACTTCCTCGGGGCTTTCCTCGCCATTGGTGCGCGGGAAGAACGGACGGGTGCCGAGGTTGCGGCCATCACGGAAGGCCAGCAGCAGCACGCAGGCCTGCGAGCCCTGCATGGCCACCGACAGCACGTCCAGGTCGGCGGCGCGGCCATCCACGTACTGGCGGGTCTGCATGCTGCGCAGCGAGGAGATCAGGTCACGCAGGCGCGCAGCCTGCTCGAATTCCAGTGCCTCGCTGGCGGCCTGCATCTGCTCGCCCAGCTCGCGGGTCAGCTCGTCGCTCTTGCCTTCCAGGAACAGCGCGGCGCGACGCACCGATTCGGCGTACTCGGCAGGCGCCACCAGCTCCACGCAGGGCGCGCTGCAGCGGCCGATCTGGTATTGCAGGCACGGCCGCGAGCGGTTGCGGAACACACTGTCCTCGCAGCTGCGCAGCTTGAACAGCTTGTGCATCAGGTTAAGGGTTTCGCGCACCGCAGTGACGCCGGGATACGGCCCGAAATAGCGCCCGGGAATGGCGCGCGGGCCGCGATGCAGGGCGATGCGCGGCCAGTCCTCGCGGGTCAGCAGCACATGCGGATAGGTCTTGTCGTCGCGCAGCGAGACGTTGTAACGCGGCGACAGCGACTTGATCAGCTGGTTTTCCAGCAGCAGCGCCTCGGCCTCCGAGCGCGTCACGGTCACGTCCATGCGCGTGATCTGCGAGATCATCGACATGATCCGCGCATTCTTCGGGCTGCCGTTGAAATAGCTGCCGACGCGGTTGCGCAACGCACGCGCCTTGCCGACATACAGCAGCGTGTCGTCGGCGGCGTACATGCGGTACACGCCGGGGGCGGTGCTGAGCTGGGCCGCGAAGGCCTTGCCGTCGAAGGCCGGGGCGGGAACGTCGGTCATTCGCTGATCGATACTTCGCTGAGCACGCCACTGTCGGGATCGAAACGCAGCACGGCGTGGGCGTCGGTCTCAGCGATCCACACCGCGCCTGCACCCACCGTCAGGCCGGCCGGGCCATGCAGGCGCCGCGGCAGCGGCTGGGTGGTCAACTCACCGCCGCCGAGGCGCAACGTGCGCAGGCGGCCGTTGCCGGTGTCGGCAATCCACAGCAGCGGCGCATCCGGACTGAGCGCGATCGCCTGTGGGAACTGCAGGCTGGCCTGCGCGCGCGGGCCATCTTCGTCACCGAAACGCCAGGGACCCTGCCCGACCAGCGTCTGCACCAGATCCCCGCGCAGCTGCAGTGCACGGATCGAGGAGCCCAGCGCATCGGCCACGTACAGCACCTGCTGCACCACGGCGAGTGCAGTCGGTTGTGCGAATGCGGCCAGGTGGCCGCTGCCATCACGCTCGTCGATGGCACCGCTGCCGGCGCGCCACTGCAGGCTGCGCTGACCCAGGTGGTAGCTCCAGATGCGGTTGTCGCCGGCCATGGCGATGTGCAGCTGGTTGTCGGCGATGGCCAGGCCGACCGGGTGGTCCAGCGAGACCTGCCGCGCCTGCACGACTGGGCCCTCCACCGGCGCGCCGGGGCGGCCATTGCCGCACAGCGTGTCGACGATGCCGGTCAGCAGGTTGATGCGGCGCACGGCATGGTTGCCGGTGTCGGCCACGTACAGCGCATCGCGCTCCAGCACCAGCGCCTGCGGGCGATGGAACGCCGCTTCGGCGAGGTTGCCGTCCATGAAATCGGCCGTCCCCAGCCCGAATTGGCGCAGGATGCGCCCGCCGTGGCTGCATTCGAGGATGCGGTGATGGCCACTGTCGGCGATGTACAGGCGTTCGGTGCTGACCGCCAGGCCCAGCGGGAAACGCAGTGCCTGGCGCGGCTCCGGATGCAGCTCGGCACCGCCGCGCGGCGGTGCCGACGGCGCACCGTGGCACAGCGCATTCAACGCACGCTCCAGGTCTCCCGGAGCACCCAGCCCGACCAGCCGTTGCTGTTCGCGACCCTGCGCGTCCAGCAGGACCACGGTCGGCCACGATGTAATGCCGAAGCGACGCCAGCCATCCCAGTCGGCATCGAGCAGGACCGGCATTGACAGCCCCTGGCGACGCAGCAGTTTCAGTGCGGCGCCGGCGTCACGCTCGAAATCGAAGCGGGGTACCTGCAACACCAGTGGCTGCAGCATGCCAGGGTGACGCGACAGCCATTGGCCGAATTCGGCCAGGCGCTGCGCGCTCCAGGCAGAAGCGGCGTTGACGAACAACAGGGCCACCGGCCGACCGCGCAGTTCGGTCAGGGTGCAGGGGGCGGCATTGAGCCAGGTGGCGAACTCGGGCAGGTCCGGGACGGGCTGGACGTTCATGGCCCGATTATGCCGGAGTCGGCGTCATGCAACAGTCGTGCCACTGCACGTTTTGCAGCATTGTCGACCAGCGTCCAGACCTGTTCAAAGTGATCGCTGCCGCCGGTGTAGGGATCCGGGATGGCCACCTGCCCCTCCCCGCCCGACCAGGGCAGGTACAGCGCCAGCCGCTCACGCTGGGCAGGTGCCACCAAGCGTCCCGCATCCCGCAGGTTCGCCTCGTCGGCGCACAGGATCCAGTCGAAACGGTCGAAATCCGAGGCGTGCAGCTGGCGCGCACGCAGGCCGCCGATGTCCACGCCGTGCCCGGCCGCGCAGGCGATCGCGCGCCGGTCCGGCGGCTCGCCGACATGCCAGTCGCCGGTGCCGGCCGAATCCACCTGCACCCGCCCCGCCAGCGGTGAAGCGTCCAGGCGTGCGCGCAGCGCACCTTCGGCCATCGGCGAACGGCAGATGTTGCCGAGGCAGACGACCAGCAGCCTCATCGCGCGGCCAGCGTCTGCAGCAACGCTTCGGCACGCTCCAGGTCCTCGGGCGTGTCGATACCCGGCGGGAACGGCTCCGGCGAGATCGCCACGCTGATCGGGTAACCCGCCTCCAGCACACGCAGCTGCTCCAGCGATTCGACCTGCTCCAGCTGGCCCGGTGGCATCGCGGCGAACTGCTGCAGGAAACCGGCGCGGTAGCCGTAGATGCCGATGTGGCGCAGCCAGGCATGGCCTTCCGGCAGCGCGTCGCGGCTGCGCGCGAAGCCATCGCGGTGCCAGGCGATCGGTGCACGGCTGAAGTACATCGCCTCCTTGCGTGCGTTGCGTACCAGCTTCACCACGTTCGGGTCGAACAGGGTCTGCGCGTCCTCGACGGTCGTGGCCAGGGTCGACATGGGCGAGCTGCCGCCGACCAACGCTTCGGCCACCGCACGGATGCCGGCCGCAGGCGCGAACGGTTCGTCGCCCTGCAGGTTGACCACTACGGTGTCGTCGGCCCAGCCGGCGATGCGTGCGCACTCGGCCAGGCGGTCGGTACCAGAGGCATGCGAGGTGGCGGTCATCGCGACCTTCACCTCGGCCAGCCCGGACAGCGCGTCGGCAATGCGTTGATCGTCGGTAGCAACCCATACCTCGCCAGCGCCGGCCTGCAGCGCGCGGCGCGCCACGTGCAGCACCAGCGGCTCACCGCCCAGCAGGCGCAGCGGCTTGCCCGGCAGGCGAGAGGCGGCATAGCGGGCCGGAATGGCGACAACGAATTCAGTCATGGGGCGATACTCGGCAGGCTCGTTACAACGGGGGTGCGGCCGGCGGCGCGTGAATGCAAGCGCCGCCGCGCCACTCAGTTCGGTCGCAGCTTGTCCAGGCGGTCAGTCAGCGCCACCCAGAACGCAGCAGGCAGTTCGGCACGCAACGGCACCGCGTAATGCCAATCGTTGCCGAACGCGCGGCATTTCACTGCGTCCTTCTCGGTCATCAGCACCGGCAGCTGGCTACCGAAGGACAGATCCTGCGGCTGGTAGGCCTGGTGGTCGGCGAAGGCATGCGGGACCACGCCGATGCCACGCGCGCGCAGCATGTCGAAGAAGCGCTGTGGATGGGCGATGCCCGCCACCGCATGAACACGCTGGCCCTTGAAGTACGACAACGGGCGCGCGCGGCCACCGGCCAACGGCTGCGCACTGTCGATGTGCAGGGCCATCGGCCACTGGCCGAAACCGCAGGCCTGGGCCGCGGTTTCCTCATCGGCCTGGCCCAGGTTGACCACACGGAAATCGCATTCGCCGGCACGGCTGACCGGCTCGCGCAGCGGTCCGGCGGGAATCATCCGGCCGTTGCCGTAGCGCCGCTGGGCATCGACCACTTCGATCTCGATGTCGCGCGCCAGCCGGTAGTGCTGCAGGCCGTCATCGCAGACGATCACATCGCAGCCGGCCTGGATCAGTGCCTTGCCTGCGGCCACGCGGTCGGCGTCCACGCGCACCGGTACGCCGGTCTTCCAGGCGATCAGCACCGGTTCGTCACCGCCCTTGGCAGTTGGCGTGTCGGCCTGCACCCACAGCGGCTTGTCGGCGTCTTCGCGGCCATAGCCACGGCTGGCGACGCCCGGCTTCCAGCCGGCCGCGCGCAGGCGCTGGACCAGGGCGATGGTCAGCGGTGTCTTGCCGGTGCCACCGGCGGTGATGTTGCCGACCACGATGACCGGCACCGGCAGCGTGTAGCGCTTGCGCCAGCCGCGCCGATAAGCGCGGCGACGCAGCGCGGTGACGCCGGCATACAACGGTGCCAGCAGGCGCATCGCCCACGGAACCGGGCTGCCGTCGTACCAGTACGGCGGGGTCTGGGTACCCTTGCCAGCCATCAGTCCTGCCTTTCGCGGAACTGCATGCTGTGCAGATGCTGGTACAGGCCACCCATGGCAAGCAGCTCCTTGTGGGTGCCCCGTTCAACGATGCGGCCGTGGTCCATCACCAGCACCAGGTCGGCATGCTCGATGGTCGACAGGCGGTGCGCGATCACCAGCGTGGTGCGTTCGGGCATCAGGCGCTGCAGCGCGTCCTGCACCAGTCGCTCGGATTCGTTGTCCAGCGCGGCGGTGGCTTCGTCGAGGATCAGGATCGGCGCGTCACGCAGGATCGCGCGGGCGATCGCCAGGCGCTGGCGCTGGCCGCCGGACAGCAGCGCGCCATTCTCGCCGACCGGGGTCTGCAGCTGCTGCGGCATGCGCGCGATGAACTCCCACGCATTGGCTGCTTCGGCCGCCGCACGGATCTGCTCCTCGCTCGCTTCCATGCCATAGGCGATGTTGGCCGCGATGGTGTCATCGAACAGCATGACCTTCTGCCCGACCATCGCCACCTGCCGACGCAGGTCGGCCAACGGATAGTCATCCAGCGCGACGCCATCGAGGGTGATCACACCACCGCTGGGCTCATAGAAGCGCGGCACCAGCCGGATCAGGCTGGTCTTGCCACTGCCGGAACGACCCACAATGGCGGTGACCGTACCCGGCTTGGCCACGAAACTGATGTCGTCCAGGGCGATGCCGCTGTCCTCGCGGTAGCGCAGCATGACGTGGTCGAAGGCCAGCTCGCCACGCACGCGCTGCACGTTGTTGCGGCCCTCGTCACGCTCCACCTGCATGTCGAGGATGCCGAACAGGCGCTCTGCGGCGGCCACGCCGCGCGAAATCGAGGTCTGCACGCTGGTCAGGCGGCGCAGCGAAGGAATGATGGCCATCATCGAGGTCATCAGGCCCATGAACTGGCCGGCATTGAGGCGGCCGGCCAGCGCTTCGCGGGTCGATACCCAGACGATCACCGCCAGCGCCAGTGCGGCCAGGAACTGCACCACGCTGGACGCCGCCGCTCGGGTGACTTCCACCTTCATGTTCAGCGCCAGCATGCGGTTGGCTAGGCGCGAATAGCGCGAGATCTCATGCTGCTGGGTGCCGTGCACCTTCACTTCCTGCTGTGCCGCCAGCGACTGTTCGGCGGTCTGCGCCATCGACCCCATGCCGTCCTGGATACCGCGGCTGATGCGGCGGTAGCGCTTGCCCACGTAGGACACGATCACGCCGATCAGCGGCACCACCACCAGCATGGCCACGGTGACCTTGACGCTCATCTGCAGCATTACCGCCAGCATGGCGATGATGGTCAGGGTGTCGGCGACCACGGTCTTGAGTGCGTCGGCACTGGCCTGGGTGACCTGTTCGGTGTCGAAGTTCAGGCGGCTGACCATCACCGGCGTCGCTTCGGTATCGAAGTGCGAGGACGGCAGGTGCAGGTACTTGGCCAGCACCTGTTCGCGCAGGTCGCGCACCACGCTGCGGCCGGTCTTGGCCAGCGCATAGTCGCTCACCCAGGTGGCGAGGCTGCGCATCAGGAACAGGCCGAGGATGGTCAGCGGCAGGATCACCGCCATGCGCGGTTCCGGGTTGACGAAACCACGGTTGACCAGCGGCTCCATCAACTTCGTGAAGTGGTAGCCCGCCAGGGCTTCGACCACCATGGCGATGACCGCGGCCACCATGAACACCCAGTAGGCGCGGGTGTACCCCAGCAGGCGTTTGTAGATCGGCCACACCGGCGCGTGATTGGAACTCATGGACGCACCTCGGGTGCTGTTGCAATGGCAATACGGCGGAAGCCGAGCTGACCCAGCGCGTCCTGCGCGGTCACCACAGCCTGGTAGGGAGTGCGTGCGTCGGCGCGCAGCAGCACGGTCTGCTCGCGATCGCTGCCGGCCACGGCGGCGATGGTCTGCTTGACCGACTCGACGTCGCTGCGCAGCACTTCCTGGTCATTGATGAAGTAGCGGCCTTCGGCGTTGATCAGCACGCTGAGCGAGCGTGGCGGCTCGTTGGTCTGCTGCTGGCTGGCGGTCGGCAGCTGCACCTGCAGCGTCGAACGCGCGTCGAAGGTGGTGGTGACCACGAAAAAGATGATCAGCACCAGGATGACGTCGATCAGCGGCACCAGGTCGATATGCGGCTCATCCTGGGATCGGTCGTTGCCGATACGCATCGATCAGGCCTTCGCCGTGGCGGCGCCGGCCTGGCGCGCGGCCGGGGCCGGGTTCATCACCCCGGGGCGGCCGTCGAGCGTATCCAGCAGGGCACTGGCTTCCTGCTCCATCTCCACCACGTAGCCGTGGATGCGGCCCTTGAAGTAGCGATGGAACATCAGCGCCGGGATCGCCACGATCATGCCGGTGGCGGTGCACACCAGCGCCTTGCCGATGCCGCCGGCCAGCTGGTTCACATCGCCCACGCCGTGGTCGAGGATGCCCAGGAACATCTGGATCATGCCGATCACCGTGCCGAGCAGGCCCAGCAGCGGGCCCGCCGAGGCAATGGTGCCCAGTGCGTTCAGGAATCGCTCCATGCGGTGCACCAGGTGGCGGCCGGTGTCTTCGATGCGCTCGCGGATCTGGTCGCGCGGGCGGTTGCGGGCTTCCAGTGCGGCAGCCAGCAGCGCCCCCAGCGGCGAGTTCGCCCGCAGGGTCTGCAGGTGGGCAGGGTCGAGCTTGCCGCGAGCGGCCCAGTTGCGCACTTCCTGGCCGAGGCCGGGCGGCAGCACTTCAGTCCGCCGAAGGGACCAGAAACGCTCCAGGATGATCGCCAAAGCCAGTACGCCCAACAGCAGCAGCGGCACCATCGGCCAGCCACCGGCCTTGACCAGTTCCCACACGTTTCAACCCTCCGGCCCAACGGCCGCTTGTTCGATCGGCGATAGGATAGCAGCCGACCGCGCCCGCCCAGCGGCATCCCACCACCGGGATGCATGGATGCGCTGTTCACGCAGCTGCAGGCCTTGTGCGCCAAGCCATACGCGGATCGCCCCGGAGTCGGCCGTGGCCAGCACTTCCGCGCCTTGCGCCTGCCAGCGCTGGACCACCTCCTGGCGCGGGTGGCCGAAGCGGTTCCGGTGCCCGGCCGAGACCACCGCCAGCCGCGGCGCCACCGCCGCAACCCACGGCGCACTGGAGCTGCCGCCGCTGCCATGGTGCGGCACCAGTACCACGTCCGCCTTCAGCGCGTGCGGATACGCCTGCAGCAGCGCCCCCTCGGCCGGTCGACCAATATCGCCGGGAAGCAGCACCACGCCGTGGCGGCTGGCAATGCGCAGCACGCAGCTGTCTTCGTTTTCGGCCTGCCGGCTGCCCGGCGCGGGGTGCAGGACCTGGAAATCGACCCCATCCCACTGCCAGCGCATCCCCAGCTGGCACGGGGCAGCCCCGGCGATGGTGCTGCCGGGCGGCGCCAGCAGTTGCAGCCCGGCCAGCTGCCGGCGCAGGCCGGGCAGGCTGCCGATGTGATCCAGGTGGTCATGGCTGAGCATCGCCTGCTGCGGTGGCCCCTGACCGAGCGCACGCAACGCCGGAACCAGGATCCGCTCGTTGCCGTCACCACCGGTCGGCGGTCCAACGTCGTACCAGAGCGCGTGCCGGGCCGTGCGCACCAGCACCGCCGTGCCCTGGCCCACATCGTGCACCAGCAGCTCCAGCTCGCCGTCGGCAGGGGCATGCCGTGCCGGCCACAGCAGTGGCAGGCACAGCAGCAGGCCAGCAAGGCCACCGCCGGCACCGCGCGGCAGCAGCCACCAGAACACGCCCAGCAAGGCCACCGGTACCGCCCAGCGTGGCGCCTCGGCCAGCCACCACATCGCCTGCGGATGCAACGCCAACGGCTGCAGGGCCTCCCAGCTGAGCTGGAACAGCCAGGCCGCGGCGCGCCAGGCCCAACGCCCCGCGCCGTCATGCAGCACGTGCAGGCCGGTACCGAGCAGCGACAGCGGAACAACCAGCATCGTCCACCACGGGATGATCGGCAGATTGACCAGCGGCCCCAGCCGCGCGGTCCCGCCAAACAGCGCAACGCACAGCGGCAGCAGGCCGAGGCTGGCAACACCCTGCGCGGCAAGGAACCCGCGCAGCCCACCACCGATGCCCTCCGGCCCCGTCCTCGGCAGGCACCAGAGCAGCCACAGCACGCCGCCGAAGCTCAGCCAGAATCCAGCCGAGAGCACCGACAGCGGCGCCGGCAGCAGCATCACCATCGCGGCCAACGCCAGCCCCTGCCCTGCACCGACCGGGCGACGTCCGGCCCTGGCCAGTGCGACCAGCCCGATCATCAACGCCGCGCGCACCGTCGGCAGTGCACCACCCGCAGCTACCGCATAGGTGGCTGCGGCAAGCGCCGCTCCACATGCGGCGGCCTGCGGCCGTGGCCAGTACCGTCCCAGCAGCGGGCACAGCCACCACGACAGGCGGCACAGCAGCACGCCGAAGCCCGCGACCACGCCCACGTGGAAACCGGAAATGGCGACCAGATGGGTCAGGCCCAACGCGCGCAGGTGTTCCCAGTCGGCATCGGACAGGCCACGGGTATCGCCCAGTGCCAGCGCCTGCACGAACCGTGTGGCAGGATGTGCCACCTGCACGGCGATCGCGGCACTGCTGCGTTCCCGCCAGGCCTGCAGGCCCTGCGCCGGCAGCCACTCGCGTGCACTTGCCGGATCACGCACCGAGGCATTGCCGGAGATGCCCCGCAGCACGGCGTGGCGCTCGCCATCGAAGCCACCGGGATTGATCCGTGAACGCGGCGCCCGCACGCGCAACGACAGTTCCCAGTACGCCCCGGCGCGAACCCCATGGCGTCCAGCATCCGGACCACCTTGCGGAGGGCCGCGCCACGGATCGTTCCAGGTGACCTGCAGGCGCTTGCCACGCAGCGATGGAAGCGCGTCGGCATCTTCGACATGCAGCACGAAACGCGTGTAGCCGGGCCCCTGCTGCGGAAGGTCGGCAACCCGGCCCCGCACCTGCACATCCTGCGGCGGCGCGCCGGGCGCAAGTTGGCCGTGCAGGACCCAGTGCCCGTGCAGTGTGGCCCATGCCAGGCCGAGCAGGATCGCGCCCCACGCACGGCCGCGCCAGCGCAGCAGCCAGCCGCTGGCGCCGGCGACCGCCATCGGCACGCTCAGCCACAGCGGCAGCAGCATCGGCATCTGCACGCAGGCCAGCGCCCCCAGCACCAGGCCTGCGGCGCAGCCAAAGCCAAACAGGGCCGGGGCGGAGCGATCGGGAACCATTCCCCCAGCCTGCCGCTGGAGGTGGCAGGCTGCCTATCGGGCCTTTCCCCGTGTGCCTGTCAGCGCCGTACGGTACCGCGGTGGAAATTGACCCTGAAGCTGGCGCCGCCGCCCGCCGCTTCACCGACGCTGACCGAGCCACCGTGGTGCTGCACGATTTCCTTCACCAGGTGCAGGCCCAGGCCACTGCCGCTGCCGGCTGCTCGCAGGCGGTGGAAGGGCTCGAAGATCGCTTCGCGGTCACCGACCGGAATGCCGGCGCCCTGGTCGCTGACCTCCAGCAGGCCGCGTGCATCCAGGCGCACGCAGATGATGCCGCGCCCGCCACCATGGACGATGGCGTTGTGCACCAGGTTGGCGATCACCCGCCCCAGCGCCAGGCTGTCGCCATGGATCCACACGGGCGACTCCGGCGCATCCACCTCGAAGCCATAACCGGCGCCGACCACCAGCGGTGCCAGATCGGCGGCCGCCTCGCGCACCAGCAACGCCAGGTCCAGCCGCTGCAGCGCGCCGACATTGCGGTCGAGCCGCTGCAGGTCGAGCAGGTGCTCGGCCACGTTGCCGAGGCGGGCGACATCGGTCAGCAACTGCGATTTCAGTTCACCCTGCGGCAGCTGCGAGAGGCGCGCCTGCACTACCGCGATCGGCACGCGCAGCTCATGCGCGGCATCGGCGAGGAATTTGTCGCGTGCTGCATAGCCCTGCTGCACCTTGTCGATCGCATCGTTGAACGCTTCCACCAGTGGTGCGACCTCGGTCGACACCAGCTGCGCATCCAGGCGCGCGCCCGGCTGGCCGATGTCCAGTTCCTTGGCCTGCTGCGCGGAGCGGCGCACGCCGCGCATCGCGCGATGGATCACCGTCGGCATCACAAGCAGCGTGACCACGATCAACGGCAGGAAGAACCACAGGCCGATCAGGCGCAGCACCATCAGCGCGCCATCCAGCAACCCGCCCTTTGGAGCGCCACCGACCATCACCGTGATGCGGCGCCCCTCTTCGTTGCGGATCATCACCCGCGCCACATCCAGGTACGGCGGCACCAGAGAACCAAGTTCGGTCGCGCCCAGCGTCGGCAACCGCGCCAGCAGCGGCGCGTGGATCGCCGGAATCGTGCCGCGCTCCAGCCAGGCACCCTTGTCGTCGACTGCCGCGAACCAGAGGTTGCCGCCTGCACTGGCATCGAGCTTTTCCCAGCGCGCCTGGTCCAGCACCAGCCGGCCACCCTCACTGTGCACCGCCTTGGCCACTGCCTCGGCCATGAACATGTCCATGCCCCAGGTGTCCTTGTCACCCCAGGTCAGGATCAACGCGACCACCGCGAACAGCACGGTGAAGGCCTGTGCAAGGAACAGGCGCCAGGCCAGGCCCAGGGTGATGGAACGGATCGGACGTGCCATCTCAGGCCTCCGCCAGCAGGTAGCCGACACCGCGGATCACATGGATCTCCACGCCGGCCCCCGCCTGTTGCAGCGCCTTGCGCAGCTTGGAGATATGCGCATCCAGTGCATTGGACTGGATCTCGTCATCGAAGCCGTACACTGCTGCCTCCAGCGCACTGCGGGTGACGGTGCGTCCCTGCCGCATCGCCAGCGCCTGCAGCACCAGCACCTGCCGCCGCGGCAGCGCCAGCAGCTGGCCATCGACCTGCGCCTGCAGCGATTCGAAATCGAATTCCAGCCGGCCCAGTCGCAGGCTGGGTGTCACCATCGCAGAGGGCCGCCGCGACACCGCACGGATGCGCGCCATCAGTTCCTCGATCGCCACCGGCTTGACCAGGTAGTCATCGGCGCCGACATCCAGGCCCTCGACCTTGTCCGACAGCGTGCCCTTGGCAGTCAGCATGATCACCGCCAGGTTCGGGCGCAGGGCCCGCGCAACGGCAACGAAGCCCGCGCCATCGCCATCAGGCAACTGGCGGTCGAGCAGCATCAGCTGGTGCACGGGTTCGCGCAGCGCGATGGCGGCTTCGGCCAGGCAACCAACCACATCGGCGACCACGCCCTGCCGCTCCAGTCCCGATTGCAGGGCTCGGGACAGATCAGGATCGTCTTCGACCAGGAGGATGCGCATCGGGGGCTCGGCTTCCGGAAACGGTGCCGATCATAGTGCCTGGCGCCCACTTTTTCCGCTTCGGCCTGCCGGATGCGCCGACGCAATGTTCTGACAATGTTGCTCCCCCACCATGCGCAGCCATCCCCTGCAAAGTCGCTGATCGATGCCGTCACTGTCCCCGACCCTGCTGCGCCCGCTGCTGTTCTCCGCTGCCTTCGGCCTGCCGGTGTTCGCGCAGGCCGCCGACCGCAACCCGGGCGTGCAGGCCGGCATGAGTGCTGGCGCAACCTCGGGCGCGTATGCGCACTACGACGTCAAGCCGCTGGTGGTCCCGTCCATTGCCTGGCAGGGCCAGCGCTTCTTCGCAAGCCCCGGCTCGCTGGGGATGTATCTGTACAAGGGCCAGGGCCTGCGCCTTTCGACGGCGGTCACGCCCTACACGCTGCGCTTCAAGACCGATGACGTGAATGATCCGCAGCTGCGCCGCCTGCACAGCCGGCAGATGTCGGCCATGGCCGGCATCAACGGCGAATACAGCGCCGACTGGGGCATCGTCGAAGCCGGGGTGATGCGTGAGATCACCGGCCACGGCGGCGGTTTCGAATCGCGCCTGCACTACAGCTATCAGATCCAGGCCGGCCGCTTCACCTGGCTCCCCAAGGTGGGCGTGGTGCACTCCAGCGCACGCTTGCTGGATTACTACTACGGCATCAGCGATGAGGAAGCGTTGCGCTCCGGACTGGCCGCCTACCAGCCGGGCAGCACGACATCGCCAAGCCTGCAGATCGCCGTCAGCACGCCGCTGGGCACGAAGTGGCGCGCGACCGGTGTGGTTGCCAACCAGTGGTTCGGCGATGCAGTGAAGGACAGCCCGATGGCACGACGCGGCACACAGTCGTCGGCCTTCATTTCCCTGATGCGCTCGTTCTGAACGAGCGCCCGCTACGGACAAGGACCCCCCATGGCCTCCGTCTCCCCCACCTCCGAAGCACACGCGATCCTGCGAGCCCCCGATCTGGACAGCGCCGAGCGCGCCTACCTTGGGCTGATGCCCGACCTTGAGCACGTGAGCGCGCTTGCACGCCGCGCGCTCGGCCAGTCGCGCGTTGCCGACGCGGCCCGGGGATACGCGCTGTCGATGACTCTGGTCGGGCTGCGCCTGCAGGAACTGGAGATGGGCGAGGCCAGCGCGAAAGAGCATCGGCAGGCCACCCTGCGCAGCCTGCGCCAGGCCTTCAGCGCCTGAGCGCAGGCCATCGGCAACGATGCTGCAGTGCCGCGCACCCGCTCAGCGGAACGTGGTCCAGGCCAGCACAGCGGACAACAGGGCGACCCAGATTACTGCCTTGAACGTACCTTCCAGCATGTTGCCGCCGAACAGCAGTTCAAAGAACGGATTGGGCCTGGAAACCGGCACATGATCGCTCATCGGTGAAAGATCCTGGTGATGGGTGGAGGGTATGCACGCATGCCTGCGCGGGCATCACTCTAGTACAGGCCCGTCATCGGTGGATGTGCCGAGAACATCCGCTTAACACCCTGCGCGCCAGTTCGGGTATGTTCGACCCAACGCTGCGTTCAAGGATGATCGATGCTCAAGCGCGCCTTGTTCCCTGTTGTCGCCCTGCTGCTGTCCGTGCTGGTCATCGCGCTCGGATGGCAGAACCGCCAGCTGCGACAGATCAACGAGCAGATGGCCACTCAGCTTCAGGACATGCGCCTTGAAGCACACGGCCTCGAGCTGGGCAGTCGCCCGGATGCACTGTCGCTGCGCACCACGCAGCAGACCTTCGTCGATATCGGCGGTGCGCGCGACGTTCCGCAGATCCTCTATTTCTTCTCCACCGCATGCCGCTACTGCCTGGCCTCGGTACCGCAGCTGCAGCAGATCGCCGCGGCCCGCGGCAACAGCGAACTGGTCGGTGTCGGCCTGCCGCCATACGACCGGCTGGCGGACTACGCCGGCAAGCATGCACTGCGCTTCCCGATCGCCATCGACAACGAAGCCGCTGCGTCCACGCGCTATCGCGCCACTGTCACGCCGATGCTGATGGTGCTGGCCGCCGATGGCCGCGTTGCCTACAAGCATGTCGGGCAGCTCGACGCCCAGGTCGTGCAGGCCGCCGTCGCGTCGCTCGCGCCGAAGCCGGCGCTGCCCTGATCCCGCATGCCGCGCATCACGTCGCGGCGCCCTGTTACTGCATTCGCGCCACAACCGGCACTCCCGTGCCTTCGGCAACTGCAACTCCACAACGCCAACCAAGGAGATACACATGATCGGAAAGAAAGTGCTTTCGTCCGTCGCCGGTATCGTCGTTGTCGCGGCCATGGCCTTCGGCGCCAGCCAGGCCTTCGCCGTCTCGCCCAAGACCGGATATGCACCGGGCTGCGAACCGCACCCGCAGTGCCCGTTCGGCAACGCGGGCAAGCACGGCCAGCTGCTGTGCTGCGACCCGCTGTAACCGGATCCGTGCATGGGGTCGGCATCGCTGACCTGCCACACCCGCCGCGGAGCTGAGCCAGCGCCGCGGCCATGACCGGGCCACCCCGCAGTGGCCCACCACGCCGGGCCGCCGTGATGCGCGGCCCGGCACTTCCCGGCCCGGATTCATCCTTCCCGCATCGACTTGGCGCACGCTTTACCGGCTTTCGTCGCATACCGGTTTCACAGCGCAGGGGGCAGTGCCACGCTGGACTCCCTTCTCCGGAGCACCGTGCCATGCCGATGCTTGCCCTGCTGCTGTTGTGCGCTGGCCTGTTCGGCCGCGATGCCGACGCCGGGGATGCCTCCCTGCGCAGCCAGATCCTGCAGGCCGACGCCGGGCGTGCGGGCATGCCCCCGGCACATGAGCCGACGGCCCTGCAGTTGTTCCGGTTGCGCCAGGACCGCGTGCTGCGGGTGGGCAACCAGCGCCCGCCTGCGGGCGGCCAGCAGCATCAGGCCGGTTCAGAACGTTTCGCGCAGGTCTGGGAACGCGTGGACGGCCACTGGCGACTGCAGCGCATGATCAGCATCGACGAATGGGTTGCCCAGCGCTGACGCTCGGGCACCGGTAACCATCGCAAACGAAAAAGCCGGCCCAGGGCCGGCTTTCATCGTGATCCACCGCTGCACCGGCAGTGCCGGGAGCCAGGTGGTGGGCGGTACAGGGTTCGAACCTGTGACCCCTACCATGTCAAGGTAGTGCTCTACCGCTGAGCTAACCGCCCATCTTGTTCTTGCCGCCCGAAAGCTGGCCCTGCTACGTAAAAACCCGGCGCCAGGGCCGGGCTCTTCAGTTCACGACAGCCCCCTTCCGGAGACTTCGTGGTGGGCGGTACAGGGTTCGAACCTGTGACCCCTACCATGTCAAGGTAGTGCTCTACCGCTGAGCTAACCGCCCGTTTTTGCTTCTGAACGTCCGCGATTGCGTCGGTGCAGGCCGCGTATATTACGGATGCCGGCCGTGAAGCGCAACACTTTTGTGAAGAAGATGCTGCACCGCCGCGTTCAGCCCAGACTCGCTTCCTTCAGCTGCCGGATCTGGTCACGCACGCGTGCGGCATCCTCGAATTCCAGGTCCTTGGCGTGCTGGTACATCTGCTGTTCCAGCGCCTTCAGACGGGCCGCCAGCTGGGCCGGGCCGAGCGAGCGGTAATCGGCTCCGTCCTCGGCAACACCCGCCCTGCCCTTGCCCTTGCCCTTCTTGGCTTCCTTCTCCGCCGCATCCGAACGCGCACCTTCGAGGACGTCGACGATCGGGCGCGCCACCGAGCGCGGCACGATGCCATGTTCTTCGTTGTACTCGACCTGCTTGGCGCGGCGGCGGTCGGTCTCGTCGATCGCTGCCTGCATCGAGCGGGTCACCTTGTCCGCATACAGGATCGCCTTGCCTCGCACATTGCGGGCGGCGCGGCCGATGGTCTGGATCAGCGAGCCGGTGGAGCGCAGGAAGCCTTCCTTGTCGGCGTCGAGGATTGCCACCAGCGACACCTCGGGCATGTCCAGGCCCTCGCGCAGCAGGTTGATGCCCACCAGCACATCGAACTTGCCCAGGCGCAGGTCGCGGATGATCTCCACGCGCTCGACCGTGTCCACGTCCGAGTGCAGGTAGCGCACGCGGATGCCGTGTTCGGTCAGGTATTCGGTGAGGTTCTCGGCCATGCGCTTGGTCAGCGTGGTGACCAGCACACGGTCACCGGCCTTGATGCGCGCGTTGGCCTCGCTCATCAGGTCGTCGACCTGGGTGCCCACCGGGCGGATTTCCACCACCGGATCGATCAGGCCTGTCGGGCGCACCACCAGCTCGGTGATCTCGTCGCCGGCCTCGCGGTACTCATACGGGCCCGGCGTGGCGGACACGTAGATCGCGCGCGGGCAACGCTCCTCCCACTCCTCGAAACGCAGCGGCCGGTTGTCCAGCGCCGACGGCAGGCGGAAGCCGAACTCGACCAGGGTCTCCTTGCGCGAACGATCGCCCTTGAACATGGCACCAATCTGCGGAATGGTCACGTGCGATTCGTCGATGACCAGCAGCGCGTCCGGCGGCAGGTAGTCGAACAGCGTCGGCGGCGGCTCGCCGGCATTCTTGCCGGTCAGGTGCCGCGAGTAGTTCTCGATACCATTGCAGAACCCGACTTCGGCCATCATCTCGATGTCGAACTGGGTGCGCTGCGCCAGGCGCTGCGCCTCGACCAGCTTGTTTTCCGCATACAACTGCTCAAGCCGTTCCTTCAACTCCACCTTGATGGTTTCCACCGCGGCCAGCACGCGCTCGCGGGTGGTGGCGTAGTGGGTCTTGGGGTAGACAGTGAACCGCTGCATGTTGCGCATCGTCTCACCGGTGAGCGGGTCGAACAGGGTGATCTTCTCGACCTCGCCGTCGAACAGCTCGATGCGCAGCGCTTCGCTGTCCGACTCGGCAGGGAACACGTCGATCACTTCGCCACGCACGCGGAACGTGCCACGCTGAAGCTCGTACTCGTTGCGCGTGTACTGCAGCTGGGTCAGGTGATTGATCAGGTCGCGCTGGTCGATGCGCTCGCCCTTGGACAGGATCAGGCGCAGCGACAGATAGTCCTCGGGCGCACCCAGGCCATAAATCGCCGACACCGTGGCAACCACGATCGCATCCGGGCGCGACAGCAGGGTCTTGGTCGCGGCCAGCCGCATCTGCTCGATGTGCTCGTTGATCGAACTGTCCTTCTCGATGAAGGTGTCCGACGAAGGCACGTAGGCCTCCGGCTGGTAGTAATCGTAGTAGCTGACGAAGTACTCGACCGCGTTGTGCGGGAAGAACGCCTTGAACTCACCATACAGCTGCGCCGCCAGCGTCTTGTTCGGCGCCATGATCAGCGTTGGCTTCTGAACGTTCTGGATGACGTTGGCGATGGTGTAGGTCTTGCCCGAGCCGGTGACGCCCAGCAGGGTCTGCTTGGCGATGCCCGCTTCGAAGTTGCTGGTCAGCTTCGCGATGGCATCAGGCTGGTCGCCCGCCGGCGAATACGGCGAGACGAGTTCGAAACGGTCGCTCATGGTGTTGCCAGTTCCCGGGGAGGACAAGTATACGGGGCAAGGGGTGACGGCCAGCTGAGGGGTTTCCGGGCAGGCTGGCGCGGCGGTGCCTGATGGCGGCGCTGCTGCCGGGGCGAGAGGCTTGAAGCCATGCACCACATCCCCCGTCCCAATCGTTTGGCGCTACGCGGCATGCACCTGATCGAGATGCTGGTGGTGATCGCCGTCCTTGCCGTCCTGGTGGCCGCGGGCTGGCCCGCGCTGCATCCGCTGCTGTTGCGGCATCGCGCCGACGCCCTGCAACTGGCCCTGCATGCCAGTCTTTCCAGCGCCCGAAGCGAAGCTCTGAAGCGCCGTGAATTGATCGGGCTGTGCGCCAGCGACGACGGTGAGCAGTGCTCACTCGACTGGAGCACCGGCTGGATCATCTATCGCAGCGGCAGGCATCGGGGGACACCGGCATCCGCCGAGGACATCCTGACCCACCACCAGGGCCGGACCGACATCGCAATCGTCGCCCAGGCCAGCAGTGGACGGCCGTTGCTGTTCTTCCAGCCTGATGGGCGCAGTCCCGGCGCCAATCTCACACTACGCATCTGCGCAGGAAACCGGCTGCATGGCAGGTTGGTCATCAACAATGGCGGCCGTATCCGCAGCGAGCGTGTCGACCGCACCCTCCCCTGCTGACGGGCCAAAAAGACAAAAGCCGCGATTTCTCGCGGCTTTTGCAGTATCTGGCGCCCGAAGTTGGACTCGAACCAACGACCCCCTGATTAACAGTCAAGTGCTCTAACCGGCTGAGCTATTCGGGCGGGGAGGCGCATTGTACTGGGCGATCAGAGGAAGATCAACACCTGATTTACCAGCAATCGGAAACCGTGCCGCTGGCCGTTTTGCGGTTGGCCTGGTCCACGCCCAGCGTCCCGCAGCTGTCCTTGGTCTGGTTGCCCTGGGGCGTCGCCGTCAGCGTGAACGAGGACGCCTTGCCATCGAAGGTGATCGCGTAGCGTGTGGTCCCGCCCTCGCGCGGCGACACCTTGCTGGGCAGCGCGAAGCCCGAATAGGTGTTGTTCACCGAGTAGTAGCGCTCAGCACGCTGCGCGTACTCCACCAGGTCCGCCTTGGCCACGCCCCGGTGCGACTGGCGGATGTACTGCTGGTACGACGGAACGACAATCGCCGCCAGGATGCCGAGCACGATCACCACGATCATCAATTCGATGAGGGAGAAACCGTGCTGCTTGCCGGGACGACGCAGGGTACTGGAAAGAGTGTTCAGGCTCATGGGAATGTCTTCGTTACTGGATCTGGCGCCAGGATTGGCGACCGCAGGGATAAGGCACGTACATCGTCGGAGCACCCGCCACGTTGACCGCCATCCAGCAGGCGCGCCCGCCTCGATCGGCACCCTTTGCCAGGCGCGGCATCACCGAGACATTGACGTCCTTCACCGGTGCGGTGCCGCCGGTGTCGAGACTGACGCCGGCCGTGCCCGCTCCGTAGGGCGTGCCGGTAATGGACCCGACCCGCGCCTGCTCCAGCGATGCAACACCCGAGATCGGATTGAGGCCAAACAGCCAGTTGCTTCCCTCGGTCGAACAGCCACGGCCACCCGCGGTGGGCATGTAGGTCGGCATGAACACCGTTCCCGACGCCACGGCAGGATTACCAACAAAGCGTTCACCTGCGCCGGGCAATGCAATGCTCCACCCGCGCGCCGCCCCGGAGAAGGGCGTGGCCGTGACCGTGCGCAACTTGTTGGTGGTGGTCACCGTATAGGCCAGCAGATTGGCGGGCACGATCGTGGCCTCCGGCTGGTCCTTGCTGGTGTCGTTGACACCGTACAGCGACTGCGCGGTGAGATCCTGCGGATCATTGTCGAAGGAGAAGCTGCCGGTACCCAGCACCAGCATCACGCCACCACCCGGTCCGGTCACGGCGGTCATGCCGCCGGTAATCGGCTGGCGGTACACCTGGTTGTTGTTGTTGGTCTGGCGCGCCGTGGTGAACACCGGCGTGGTGACCGAGGTCGCCGTGCTTTCCAGGTCGAACTTCCACAGCGCGCCGCGCTGGTCGGCCGCATAGATCGTGTCCGCCAGGCCGTCGCGGCCACGAACACGCCCCGTCCCGCCGGCGCTGTCGGCGCGCCAACGGTCGACGGCCACGATGTTGCCCAGGCCGTTGTCACCGGCAGGTGCAGTCGCCGCGGCCTCGGTAGCAGTGATCATCCGCACCGCGCCCGATCCCAGGTCGACCACGAAGAGCACGGCCTTGCGGCTGAGGCTGTTGTAACCGTTGCCGAAGATCGCTTTCCACGCCACCCCGGTCCCTTCCTTCACCGGCACGATCACCGGCTTGCCAAGGACATGGCCGATATTCGCCTTCACGGTGCTATCGAGCCCCGGCGCCACGTCACTGATTTCCCACAGGCGATTGCCGGTACCGAAGCTGGATGGGGTAGTGACATCCAGCGCGAACACCGAGCGCCCACCGGCGCCCGCCGTACCAACCAGCGCCGTGGCCCAGTTGCCACCGATCTGTGCGTCCGCCACCGCGATCGGTCCATCCACGTAGTAGCGATGACGGAAGCGCTGGTCGGACTTGTTGGCCGCCACGTAGGGATACAGCAGGTTGGCCATGTGGCCCAGCGCAGTTCCAGGGATGTAGGCGAAGGTCTCGCTGCCACCGGCACTGTCACTCACGCCGCTGCCGTTCATGCCACCGTCGAAGGCATGCAGCATGCCGTCGTTGGCACCGACATAGACCATGTAGCGGCCGTTGTTGCGCTTGCGGGTCAGATACGTGGCATACGAGGTCGCCATCGCGGTGCTGATGCGCTGGTAGCCATAGTCGTCGCGGGGCGAACTGATCACCGGGCTGGAGTTGACGATGTCGCCCAGCACGGTGGTACGGGTGCGATAGATGCCCCCCGAGTTGCGTACTTCGCGTGATGCGTCGCCGCGCAGATAGGCCATGGCCGTGGCGATGTCGCCGCCCAGCTTTTCAGCCTCGGTCGCAGAACAGCGCGCAATACCGGGATACTGCTTCTCGTCCTTGTTGCAGAGATCGGTGAAGGCGATGTTGGTGCTGCTGAAGTCAACTGCAGCATTGCCCTTGGTGGCGACGATGGTGCGCGAACGCTGCGCGCCCAGTTTCTCTGCCGCTTCCCACACCTGCGTGTACTCGGTCTGCTGCGTCTTGTCGTTCACCGCGAGCTTGGATGCCTTCAGGCGGCTGAACCAATCGGTTTCCTCGTTGGCCACTTCGAACTGGGGCGTGACCGCCAGCGACCCGGTACCGATACGCGCGCCGGTCAGGCCCTGGCTGCCCGAAGGCGCTGGCCCGGAGGTGACCGACGACAGCACCCGGCGCATGGCCGTGGTGATGTCTGCTGGAGTACGCGCGTTGATGTACTCACCACGGGTATTGGTCGCGGCGTGCCAGATGTCATCCACGGTGCTGGGGTTGTCGCTCTGGCGATCCGGCCAGTTGTTGTAGATGGCCGAATCGGTATACGGATTCTGCTGTTTGTCCGGATCAAACAGGTTGCCACGCGCACCCAGGGTGATCCCATAGAAGTTGATGTGCAGGTCCTTGTTGCAGTCCAGCGACTTGTCTGTACTGGTCGCACACTGCTCCGGCACCGGTACATTGCCCTTGGGCATCGCTGTATCGGTGCGCAACGGATTGACGTAGTAGTACGCCGCGATATCAGCCATCGTATCCGAGTTGCTGTCCTTGAACGGGGCACCCATGGCACCGTCAATATTCCCTGGGGTGGGAATCGAACTCGATGGGAACCCGTTGCCGTTGTTGCTGTAGCCATCGGTGAACAGCATCACCGCGTTTTTCTGGCAGGAAAGCTTGATGGGGGCCGCATCGTCGGTTCGCATGAACTGCAGGCCGGCCGCATTTACCGCATTGCGGTTTGGCGTGCCACCACTGGCCGTCAGTGCGATCATGTCGTTATACAGCTGAGTCTTCTGACCAATCAGGCTCATGTCCTGGATCGTTAGACGCTTCGCAGCATCCGTCGAGCTGTTGTACTTCAGGAAATCGTTGATCCTGAAATAGCCGACATACATATCGTTGACATTCAACGCATGCGTCATGCCCGCGATCATCGCGCGGTTGCGGTTTCCGTAGTAGGTAAACCAGTTGGCGAAGTTCTGCATTGCCGCCGCATCACTTGCCGTGAGCACGTACTTCCACATGTGGCAACCCTTGCCGCAGGCATCCAGGACCTTGGTCCGATTGTTGCCCGCGTTGGCGTAGGCATTGGGCGTTCCTGCCAACTGCGGATAGGGGTCGCCATCGCTCTTGAAGGGCATATAGAACGTCGCAGGCGTGTACTCCAACGACGCGTTGGCCGCGGACGACCATGAGTTCCCAGATTTGTTCTCCTGCACGGAACTGAACCGCCCGGAGTCGGATACGGTCATGTATCGCTGGCCCGGCGGGGCATACATGCCGTCCTGCATGCGTTGCACATCCCAGGATCGAGTTCCCAGGTAGCTGCTCGATACATTTACGACATAGTTGTTGTCATTCTGGTTGCGCGGATCAATGAGCGCAGCGCTGGCGATCGATGCCGGGTAGGATTCAACAGCCTCATTGACGATACGGAGCCAGGGTTGATACTGGATCGAGGGATCGTAGTAGGCTGGATTGTAGGCAGCGGATCGGGCAAACCCGAACACGTCCAACGCAGGGATTCCGAGATAGCTGGTGTTGATCCGCGGCCCCGGCAACAGGTAGAAATAATTGCACTGCCCATCGTTGTAGGGCCTGTTCCGCAAATCGTAAGCGATGATGTCATCCGGCTTGTTCAGGACGCCGGCCGACTTGAAGAAACTCTTGCGCGCGTTGCTCCAGCACGCCGTACCATCCTGCCCCGGGAACTGGGTCTGGAAGGTCATCGAACCCGAATCGTCCACCGCCATGATGAAGGACGGCGGCGCGGAGACCTTCAGGTTCATCGGGTGCTGCGACAACGTGCCCTGCGCCTGCGCGGCGAACAGGTTCATCGCAAGCCAGGTGCCGCCAGCCACCGCCAGCAACAGCCCGGAGCCGGCCAGGATCTTGATCTTTCGGGTCGCCATGACCGGGTTCCTCAAAGCTTGAAAACAGTGTCGACAGCCGCCGAGGAAGTACCCTCGTTGCTGGTGGCGGCATCGCGATCGGAGCCGAACGCGGTGATCTGGTAGACGCGGGTGGGCTCTTCGCTTTCCGGCGTGCCCATGCCCAGCGTCGATTCGCCCTGGATGCAGGCGTCGATACGGCGCACGCTGACCACCGGCGCCGCCGACAGTTTCTGCTCACCCACCCAGCGGGTGGGATCGAAGCCGTCATCGCAGATGCGCTTGATGGCGTCAGCCTTCAACGAGCCGCCATCGCCGGTATTGTTGTCGATCTCCTCGATCGACCGCTCGGCATCGCGTACCGCTCGTTCGCTGGCCTGGAACGCCACGTTGGCGGCCCGGTAGTTGGAGGACATGCGCTCCTGCATGCTCGCCACCTGCATGCCGACCACGCCGATCAGCGACAGCAGGATCAACAGCATCAGAGCCACGTACAGCACCGCACCGCGCTGCTGCGTATGCCCCTGGAATCGACGGGAGACGGAGGGCTTCATGGGTCAGTTCCCGAACAGTCGGTTGCGCAGTGCCACGGACACCTCGTAGGAGGCACGGTAGCGATCGTCGTAGGTCGTGGGCGGATTGAAGCCAACGCCGAGCACGCCCAGCTGGGCCACGGCCGTATTGGCCTGCTCGGCCGCGGCCCGCTGCGGGCTGCGCACCAGCAGCCCGAACTGCACCAGGCCAACCCGCCGCCACGCAGCGACAGCGGCGGCATCGGTACCGGTGCTGACCCCGCTGGCAGTCTTCTGGAAGGCGATTACTCCGGTGGGCGGCGCGGTGCTGCTGATTGCCGTCTCGGTATCCTGGCCGTAGAGGAACTGCAGGCTCTCAATGCCCTCCACCAGCTCCTCACCGGTGCCGAACGTGTTGTCGCCAGCGCCACGCGCGCGGTACAGCGCGGGTTCGCCTGCGGTATTGGTGGCCACGTAGTACGCCATCGATTCCACCCGATAGACCATGGTCACCGCGTTGTTGGCCGAATACGCCGAGAGATCGGCTTTGCTGGCCGTGATCGTGCTGTCGGCGATTTTCCCGGCGAACACATCCACCTTGCTGCAATCGGCCACGGCAAACGCCGAGGGCGTGGTGACGGCACCGGCCGACAGTCGGGCCGCCGCGTCCTTGGCGATCGTGATGTCCGGTGAATTACCGGAACCGATGGACAGCACCGGCGAGCCTTCCGGCGCCAGGTAGCGCATCACGATGATGTCGCTGCCACCCAGCGGTTTGGGCTTCAGATTGGTGATCGCCGACGGCGTGCTGCCGGCAGCTCCCCAGCTTGCGCCGAGGGTCAGCTTGTTGCCAGGCGCAGTACCCTGCGCCTCGTAACCCTGGATCGGCACCGAGAAGTCCATCGGGCTGCCATCACCCGACTTCACGCCGGCAATGTTGACCTTGACACTGTCCTGGGCGCGCACCAGGTGCGCCTGGTCGTTCACGCAGCCCATGTGCCCGGCCATCCGAATGTCGCGCTCGAGGAACTCCAGTGCGAATCGAGCGTTTTCCTGGGTGCGCGCGACGCCTTCGGAGAGCTGCGAGGCCGCCCGCGAAGCCATGAAGATCTGGGTCACGCCCAGCATCAGCACCAGGCCGATGACCAGCGAGATCAGCAGTTCCACCAGCGAGAGGCCAGCCGCATGGCTGGCAGCGGAAGGCGCGCGCTTCATAGACGGGTAACCAGGGTGAACGTGGTGATGCTGTCGGGATTGGCTGCGTTCCATCGCTCGTCTCCCCAGCCGATGCCCACCGTGACCAGGCCATCATTGACGGTCACGTTGGCGCTGGCCTTGCCTCCCAGCACCTTGACCACCTGGCATTGCCAGCGCGCCACGTTCGCCTTGGAGGCTGTCACGTCGGCACTGTTGGGCCAGGTGCAGGGGCCAGCCGGCGCGGTGACCGAGCCGGCGGTGAAGGAGGCCTTGGTATATTCGCCACCGTTGAGGGTTTCGCTGCGCTGCACGCGCATCAGCTCGATCAGATCGTAGGCCAGGCTGGTGGCCTGGGTGCGCTGGCTGGCGCTCTGCACGAACCGCACGTTCATGGTCTGCAGCAGCGCAAAGCCAAGCAGGCCGAACGCCAGCACCAGCAGCGCGATCAGCACCTCGATCAGGCTGAAGCCACGACTGCGGGCAGGCCCGCCCATGCCGGAACGACGACGTTTCATTTGCAGGTTCCTGCGGTGGAGCGGACCTGGCCCGAGAACAGGACGGTCAGGGTCCGCATGGGGTCACCCGCCTTGCAGCCTTGCGGCACCAGGCTCACGACCTGGTCGGCGGACGCGCGGCGGCGCCCCTGGGAATCGAAGGTGATGACGGTTGGACTGGGAGCCTCGACCGCCAGGCTGCTGCTGCCCTTGGAGAAGCGCAGCACGCTTTCGCTGCCGCTGACGGCGCCATCGCCATCGGCGTCGCCCCAGGCCAGCATGCCCTTGCTCCAGTCGCCATCGCAGGACGTACCGTTGCTGCTGCCGCACACCCCGCCACCGTGGCGGTTGCGGATGGCCTCGCTGCGGGCGAGCGACAACAGACCGATCACCTCGTTGTTGGTGGTGGTCAGGCGGTTGGAGCGCATCGCGGTGCGGAAGCTGGGATAGGAGATGCTGGCCAGAATGACCAGGATGACCAGCGTGATCATCAACTCGACCAGCGTGAAGCCGTTTTGCCGGCGCAAAGACATTGGACGCTCCCCAGCGTGTTGATGGCCACGATGGGCCATCGCCCTGCCACCGGCAAGCGGCGGCAGGATGAACGGTCAATCCAGGGCGACGGGCGTCAAAGCCTTGACGACCCGACCTGCCCTACCCCGTCCGGCGCGATCCCCATCGCGCCGGCGCGGGCTCAGGCCAGCACCTGGTAGCAGGGCTGGTATTCGCCGGAGATCTTCATCCGGCGCTGCTCGACGAAAGCGCGCAGCAACGCGTCCAGCGCCTGCATCATGTCCGGGTCGCCATGGATCTGGAACGGCCCGAACTCTTCGATGCGGCGCATGCCGTCTTCCTTCACGTTGCCGGCGACAATGCCCGAGAACGCCCGGCGCAGGTCCGCCGCCAGCGCGTGCGGCGCACGCCCGTGGTGCAGGTCCAGCGCCGCCATCGCCTCGTGGGTCGGCACGAACGGCTGCTGGTACTCCCACGGAATCTCGATCGACCAGTTGAAGAAGAACGAGTCCTTCTGCGCCAGGCGGTGCTCGCGCACGCGCTTGATGCCATTGGCCATCTTCTTCGCCACCGCGACCGGGTCGCCGATGATGATCTCGTAGCGCTCGGCGGCTTCGTCACCCAGGGTCAGGCGGATGAAGCGGTCGATCTGTTCGAAGTACGGCGCCGCCACGGTCGGTCCGGTCAGGATCAGCGGGAACGGCAGGTCCTTGTTCTCCTCGCGCAGCAGGATGCCGAGCAGGTACAGGATCTCCTCGGCGGTGCCGACGCCACCGGCGAACACGATGATGCCGTGGCCGATGCGGACGAAGGCCTCCAGGCGCTTCTCGATGTCCGGCATGATCACCAGGTGGTTGACGATCGGGTTCGGCGACTCGGCGGCGATGATGCCCGGCTCGGTCAGGCCGATGTAACGCGTCACGGTACGGCGCTGCTTGGCATGGGCAATCGTGGCGCCCTTCATCGGGCCCTTCATCGCGCCCGGGCCGCAGCCGGTGCAGATGTCCAGGCCGCGCAGGCCCAGCTCGTAGCCCACCTGCTTGGTGTACAGGTATTCATCGCGCGAGATCGAGTGGCCGCCCCAGCACACGACCAGGTTAGGGTCGCCCGGGTTGAGGATGCGCGCGTTGCGCAGCAGGCCGAACACCGCGTTGGTGATGCCCTCGGACGACTCCAGCTCGGCCGCGTAGGCCGGGCCCATCTCGATGGCCATGTAGGCCAGGTCACGCACCACGGCGAACAGCAGCTCGGCGACGCCGCGGATGATCTCGCCATCGACGAAGGCCATCGCCGGTGCGTTGACCAGGTCGATGCGCACGCCGCGATCCTGCTGCGCCACCTGGATGTCGAAATCGGGATACAGATCGCGCGCCGCGCGCGGATCGTCGGAGGCACTGCCGCTGGTCAGCACGGCCAGCGCGCAGCGGCGCAGCAGCTCATGCATGCCGCCGGCAGAGGCATCGCGCAGGCGGGCCACTTCGGCCCGCGACAGCACATCCAGCCCGCCGCGCGGGTAGATCCGCGCGTCCTGCACCGGCAGTGCGCGGGCTGATTTTTCGTTCGTGGTCATGTCCAATTTTTCGCTTCCTTCAAGGTTTCCGACTGTACTGCCGCCCCCTTAAAAAGCAAAACGGCCGGGAAGCCCGACCGTTGGATATGTGCTCCCCGCGTTCGCCTTTCCGGGACCGCATCGGCGGCGTTGGCACCGCGCACATATCTGGATGCTACGCCGATGCAGAGTGGCCTGCAAGGACTTTCGCCTGAACGGAAAACGGCCGGGTTTCCCCGGCCGTTTTCACTTACTGCTTCAGGCTCTGATTGATCAGAACTTGTACTTCAGGGTCAGCTGCATCGACCAACGCGACACGGCGGTGTTGCCCTTGTCGTTGTTGTTTTCCTGGATCGAGGAATTGTCGGTACGGCCGGTGAAGTTGTACAGGTACTTGCCGGTAGCCGGGTCGATACCCGAGTAGTTGGCAACGCGACGGGTGGCGTAGAAGCCGTAGTCGTCGATCAGGCCCCACTTCTTGTTCAGCAGGTTGCCGACATTCATGATGTCCAGGGCGACTTCACCCTTGTGACCCTTCACGAAGCCCGGGAATTCCTGGCTGATGCGGACGTCGAAGCTGTTGACCCACTTGGCGCGGTGCGAGTTGGCCGGGACCACGCTGCCACGGTAGGCCTCGAGCTCCGGATTCTGCGCCAGCCAATCGAAGAACTTCTTCTCCATGTCGGCACCACCGGTGAAGATCACGTCACCCGGGCCCTTCGGCACGTAGAACAGGTCGTTGGTACCGGCACCGTCGCCATTCACGTCGTTGTAGTAGACGTAGCTGTACGGACGGCCCGAACGGCCTTCATAGAACAGGCCAACGCGGGTGGCATTGTCACCGAAGAAGTTGTGCTTCCACTCCAGGGTGCCGGTGATGCGGTCCTTGATCGCGTAGCGCGAGTTGTACGCAACGTTGTCGTTGGCGTTCAGGCTCAGCGTGTTGTTCCAGTTCGAGGTGTTCTGCGAGCTGGACAGCGGGCTCACTTCCTTGGACTGGGTGTAGGTGTAACCCAGCGACCAGCCCCAGTTCTCGGTCAGCGGCTTGGCCAGCGAGAAGGTAGCCTGCGAACCACGACCCTTGTCGGTGTTGCGCAGCAGGATCACGTCGCCGATGTCACCCGGACGGTTGACGCGGTCACCCGGGCAGGTCAGGTCGGTCGCCGAGCAGGCGCGGCCATTCTTCTGGCCGGCCTGCATGCCGTTCGGGCCGGCATTGGCACCGTTCATGCCGTAGTCGTTCCAGTACAGCGCGCGGCCATCCTGGCCGACCGAGCGGTTGGCATTCGGGGACATCACGTCCAGGCGGTCGAAGTACAGACCATCCTTGACCTTGGTGAACAGCACTTCAGCCGACGCCACGATGCCGTACCACGGCAGCTCATGGTCGAACGCCAGGTTGGCCTTCCACACCGACGGCAGACGGGTGCCCGGAGCGATCAGGTCGACGTTCTGGCGGGCCGAGGCCAGCGACGGGTTCGGGATGTACGGGTTGTCGGCGTCGAAGCTGAAGCCACCCGGGTTGCGGGTCAGGTTGTATTCGGAGTAGTTCAGGCCGGTGTTCTGGTAGGCACCTGCCAGCCACACGTTCGGCGCAGCGCCGCCGAACAGGCCAACGCCACCGCGCAGCTGGGTCGGACGATCAGTGTCGAAGGTGTAGTTGAAGCCGACGCGCGGCTGGAACAGCTTCTTGTCGACCAGCTGGGTGTTGTTGAAGCCGTACAGCTGTTCGATGCGCGGGTTGTACAGGCGCTGGGTGCTGAAGTCCGGCATGTCGATACGGATACCGAACATCAGGCTCAGGTTGTAGTTGATCGCCCAGGTGTCCTGGATGAACAGGCCGGTGTTCTTCAGGTGGAACTTGGCCGGGATGTCGTCAACGCTGCCGCCGGCGCGCGGGACGCGCACCTGGTAGGCCGACGGGGTACCGGCTTCAAACGCAGCCAGGTCGGCGAACTCGTACGCGCCGTACAGGTTGCGGCCGTAGAAGTTCATCAGGTCGTTGTCGGTGTAATCGAAACCGAACTTGACGGTGTGGTCACCGATGTACCAGGTACCGGCACCGAAGGCGCTCAGTTCCTTCGACTCGACGATGTTGGTGTGGGTGTTCTGCTCGGTACCCAGGTACAGCGAGTTGTTGCCGAAGCGCACGCGGATCTGCGGCAGGTGCGAGGCAGCAACGCGGTTGGACGAGTAGTCCTTGTGCGAAACCTTGAACTCGGTCGAGAAGTTCTCGGACCAGTCACTGAACAGTTCACCCATCCAGGTTTCGTACTGGGTCGGCTGGGTGTACCAGAAGTCGCTCAGCGAGATGGCGCTGTTGTTGACCTGCGGGAAGCGGACGACGTCCTGCTTCATCTTGTTGTAGCGCAGGGCCGCGCGGTGGTTCTCGTTGATGTTCCAGTCGAGCTTGATCGCGTACTCTTCGATCGAGGTCTTGTTGTCCAGCGCACCGATGCCGCCAACCGGGTAGCCCAGATCGGACATCCGCTTCTGCACACGGGCAATGTCGGCGTCGCTGATGCCGTTCGGCTTGTTGTACGGGGTTTCGCCGAGGCTCACGCCGCCGCCGCTACGCTCGTACTTTTCATAGTTGGTGAAGAAGAACAGCTTGTCCTTGACGATCGGGCCGCCCAGGGTCATGCCGTAGGTCTTCTCGTCCTTGAAGCCGTTGAAGTCCGTGGTGTCACCTTCCAGGCGCGTACGGATCATGTCCTTGTCGCGGTACGAGCCGTACACGGTGCCGTGGAACTCGTTGGTACCCGACTTGGTCACGGCGTTGATCACCGCACCGGTACCACCGGCGATGGTGGTGTCGTAGTTGGCCAGGTCGATGTTGATTTCCTGGATGGCGTCCATCGACACCGGCTGACGCTCGGTCGGCAGGTTGTTGGAGCCCAGGCCGAACGGATCGGAGGCACTGATGCCGTCGATGCGGATGGCGTTGTAACGGGTGTTCTGGCCACCGGCCGAGATCGCGCCGTCAGCCTTGCTGACCTGCGAGATGCGCGGGTCCAGGCGGATGTAGTCCTGGATGTTGCGGTTGGCCGACGGCAGCGCGTCCATCGTTTCGCGGGTCACGTTGCTGCCGGTGCCCATCTTGTTGGCACTGAACAGGTCCAGGCCACCCGCGGTGGCGACGACGTTCACCGCGTCCAGGTTGGTCGCAGCCAGGTCACCGCCGAGGCTGGCGTTGACGGTGTTGACCTGATTCAGGTTCAGGAAGACACCTTCTTCGGTCTTGGTACCTTCACCGGACTTGGTGATGGTGATGGTGTACGGACCACCCACGCGCAGGCCGCGCGCGTTGTATCGACCCGACGCATCGGTCGTCGCACGCGAAACGGTGCCCGACTCGGTGTGGGTGATGGTGACTTCAGCGCCGGCGACAGGCTGGCCTGCGGCGGACATCACCTGGCCACCGACACCTGCAGAGGTGCTCTGGGCAAAGGCGGGAGCGGCGGCAAGTGCGGCCACGAGACCAAGGGTAAGCTTGGACATCCGGAGTGGGTGGGTCATTTTTCGGTAGCCTCGATGCGAGTTGGCGATGGCGGAAAAAAAGCGCATCCAAACAGCCCTGCGGGTGGCTGGTCGGAGATTTATCTGGGGTTCCCTACCGCTTGGCTGAAGGCAGCCATAACGGTTAACACTAGATTAACACGCTACGCCATCAATGTGACGGTTGTGCGACAAACGGCACCGGATCGCAACGCAATCGTGACGGGTTCTTCACTCCGCCTTTCCCCGGGACTCACTCGCCGGGGAATGCCTGGCTGGCATCGAGAATCTGGCCCCGCCAGGCGCTGCCAGCGCTGGACAGCAGGGCCACGGCCGCAGCAGCGGCGGCCTCCGGGCCCTGCGCGGCCGGGTCCTGGTCGACGGAATAGGCCCGGGCGCGCAGCGCCGTGCGCAGGGGGCCCGGATACAGGCCGCTGACCCGCACCGGGCTGCGGCCGAGTTCGTCATGCAGGCTGGTGATCAGCCCGCGCAGGCCATGCTGGGCCACGCCGTACCCACCCCAATAGGCCTGCCCCACCCTTTCGGAGGCATCGACCGCAAACACCAGGGCGGCATCCTCGCGCTGCCGCAGCAGCGGCAGGCAGGCCTGGGCCAGCCATGCCGGAGCAGTCAGGGTGACATGCACCGCACGGGCGAAACTGGCCGGGTCGGCCAGTTCGAACGGGGTCAATCCGGGGAAATGGGCGGCACAGACCAGCACTCCATCCAGCCGCCCCAGCTCGCGCTGCAGGGCCTGGGCCAGTTCGGCATAGTCGTCGGGGCCCGCACCCTCAAGATCCAGCGGATACAGCAGTGGTTCCGGGCCGACCGCCTGGACCTGGGCATAGACACGGTCCAGGCGGCGCGGTTTGCGCCCCAACAGGACCACGGTAGCCCCAGCGGCGGGGGGGGGCCCCCCCCCCCCCCCCCCCCCCCCCCCCCCCCCCCCCCCCCCCACCCCCCCCCCCCCCCCCCAACCGCGGGCCTACACCCCCCCCCATGTTGGGGTTGTTTGTTTGCCCGGCCAAAAAACAACGTGGGCCCCAATCAACTTAGCGTTTTTTATCCGCGCTTAAAAAAAAAAAAAAAATTTTTTT
>NZ_JASJSI010000016.1:0-1123 GCF_030237085.1 Stenotrophomonas maltophilia group sp. Smal32 | reverse complement strand
CCCAAAGCTCGCGTTGCTGGGCGTGGGAATTTTGTTTTTTGTGGTGGGGCCCCCAACCATAAATATCAAGTTTAAAAATATTTTTTTGGGGCCCTACGGCGTGTACGTGGTAATAGAAAGTTTCCTGGGGGGGGTTTTTGCGCCCAAAATGTAGAAGGTTAGCCCGTTGGGGGGGGGGGGAAACGGCCGCCCCACTGCCCAGCCCACCGCCGGCGCCGGCAACCAGCACCACGCGATCCTGCAACGGGCGGCCATCGAGCGCCCCGTTGGTCGGTGACGTCGATGGCCAGGCACTCATCCCTGGGTCGCCTCTTCGACGATGCGCTTGAGCTCGCCGGCTTCAAACAGTTCCAGGACGATGTCGCAGCCGCCGATCAGCTCGCCGTTGATGAACAGCTGCGGGAAGGTCGGCAGGTTGGAGAACCGCGGCAGGTTGGCGCGGATCTCGGGTTCTTCCAGCACGTTGACGGTGCGCAGGGTGACCGCGCCGGCTGCCATCAACGCCTGTACGGCGCGACTGGAGAAGCCGCACATCGGGTATTGCGGGGTGCCCTTCATGAACAGCACGAGCGGGTAACGATCGACCTCGGCCTGGATTTGCTGCATTACCGCCACAACCTCACTCCTTGCTTCGCCGGACAAACCGACCGCGGTGGTCGGCTAGACTGCCCACGGTAGCCGCCATTGTAAGCGGATGGAACCGGCTGCCGCCGCCCCTCTGGCCACGAACCTGTCCATGCCTGTCGAATTGCCTGCCCTGCCCTACCTTTCCGGCTCACTGCAGCCGCACCTGTCCGCACAGACCCTGGAACTGCACCACGGTCGCCACCATCGCGCCTACGTGGATGCGGTCAATGCCGGCATCCTCGGCACCGAGTGGGAAGACGCGTCACTGGAGGAAATCGTCCGCCAGGCCCAGGGAAAGCTGTTCGATGCGGCTGCCCAGGCGTGGAACCACGGCTTCTACTGGCAGTGCCTGCGCCCCCGAGGCGGCGGCGAACCGCAGGGCCGCCTGGGCGAGCTGGTCAAGCGCCAGTTCGGCGACGTGCAGCGCCTGCGCGAGGAATTCAACCGCACCGCGCTGGGCCTGTTCGGCTCGGGGTGGGTGTGGCTGGTGCAGCAC
>NZ_JASJSI010000169.1:0-5697 GCF_030237085.1 Stenotrophomonas maltophilia group sp. Smal32 | reverse complement strand
GCGAAGCGCCAGCGCCTGCAACGCCACCGGATCGGCACCCGGCAGCGCCTGTTCGATCAGTGATTCACGCGGCAGCGGCGCCTGCGCCTGGATGTCGCCATCGCGCAGGCGTGCCTGGATATGGTCCGCCGCCGAGGCACAGGCACCCTGTCCCAACCCCTGCCCGACGCACAACGCGATGAACGCGCGCCGCGCCTCGGGATCCGGCTGGCCATGGGCCAGCAGATTGCGCAGGTTGAACATCGACTGGGCATCGACCAGTTGCAGCTGCACCGGCAGCGGTGCCTGAAGCTGCAAGGGACGCGCCCAGCGCCCGCTGCGCACCGTGGTCAGCTGTTCCTTTACATCCTCACGCAGCTGCTGCGCCGCACGCTCCAGCGTTGCGTCCACCGCCATGCGCACCTGCGCGCGCAGCTGGTCGCCCCGCAGCGCGCGCAGTTGGGCCGACTGCCGGGTCAGCAGTGCCGTGGCAATTACCGCCACCAGCGCCACCACCAGCAGGGCGACGATCACCGCCATGCCACGTTGACGGACACTTGAAACAGAACGCATCCGGGCTGACATCGGCCTGCCTCACAACTGCCAGGAGCCGATGTCCGCGTTCCCGGCGTCGCCCCCGGGCTTGCCGTCCGCACCCAGCGAGAACACATCGATGTCGCCGTGGGTGCCGGGAATCTGGTATTGGTAAGGATGGCCCCACGGATCATTCGGGAGGCGGTCCAGATAGGGCGTGACCGGCATCGCACCACTGCCCTGCGGGGGCTTCACCAGTGCCTGCAGCCCTTGCTCGGCGCTGGGATAGCGCCCATTGTCGAGCTTGAACAACTTCAACGCCTGCATCAGCGCCGCGATGTCCTGTCGCGCCGCGACCACGCGTGCCTGGTCAGGGCGATCCATCAACCGCGGTACGATCAACGCGGCGAGGATGCCGATGATCACCACCACCACCATGATCTCGATCAGGCTGAAGCCCTGCTGCCGAGCCCTGCGACCGCGAACCTGCCTTGCCATTGTTCCGCCCTCGTCATCCTGGAAGAGACCGCTGCGCCATGGTCAGCGGTGCATGTGTCAGTACGATAAACATCCGCCTGCAATTCGCTGCGCTGGCGCCAGAGGAGACGCACGTGCAGCCCGCACCCGTGCCGCCTCGATCAGTTGCGGCGGCACACTGGCTAGCGTTTCGTCGATGCACGCCCGCAGCAGCGGATGCACGCACGCCTGCAGCAGGCGCACGCACTGCATCGGCGACCACGCGGTACCGTGGTCGAGGCCAATGAACATCCTGTATGCCTGGTGGTAGCGCAGGTCGTCGTACACGCGCTGCGCGCCGCTGAGATCACGCACGACCACCAGCAGGGCCGCACGTTGCAGCAGCCGCGCATCGCCCGCGTCAAGCGGCAGCGCGCCCATGGCCGCTTCGGGCCACGGCCGCAACTGCAGGTCGAGCGCCCTGCGCAGCGCCAGCAGCGGGTGCGCACTGCTGTCCAGCGCAGCCCAGCGCGCCGCGTCCGCCCACGCATCACTGGACAGCACCCAGACCCATGAACGTCCATAGCGCTGCACGTTCAGGGGGGCGTGCCGCGCCTGCTCCAGCGACTGGCTCAGGTGGCGATCCAGCTCCAGCATGCTGATCCTGCGACTTTCTGCCATCTGCGTCGCCCATGCTCCGCGACGCGTAGTGCGTCGTACTCTGGAGAAGACGTCAGCAAGGCAGGTGAAGCGACACCGGGAACGTGACTCTGTGCGCTGGTTAGTGCTTCATCGGCAACGTCATCGCAGCGCCATCCGCTTGCAGGCTTCACGCTGCAGGCGTGGCGCGTCACCGCCGCAGCGGCGGGCCAACATCGCCACGTCGCTGCGCGCAGCGAATGCAACCCATGCATCGGTCATGTCCACGTCATCGCACCATGATGCCACCGCGACGCGCAGCGCCGGCAGCTGCCAGCCCTCCATCACGCCGTGGCTGCCTGCCACGAACCAGTGCCACAGCCGGTGGTGCAGCACCTGCTCGTGCAGCTGCACGAGATCGTCAACGCCATGCATGTCCATCAGCAGCAACGCGCGCGCAAGCGCCGCAGGTGGCAGTGCCCCGCTTTCAGACAACGGCAACAGCTGCTGCTGCAGCCGCAGCAGCATCGCCAACGGATGCGATTGCGGATCGAAGTCCAGCAGCACAGCCTGTTGCTGCCACTGCGCGTCGGACACCACGCACACCCACGGCGAGCCATAGCGATGCACCATCAAGGGGCGTCGCTGCGTGGTTTCCAGCAGCGCCGACAGATTGCGGCGCAGATCCAGCACGCCGATGGTCTCGTTGCGCATCCTTGGCCTCTCCTTGCTTGCAACAGCCCTGCGCGGTGCGCACGGCCAGCGTCTTCATCTACCCAAGGACGGCGATGCCACCCGGAAAGCGACGCAGATCCAGCGACATCGTCAGTCGCAGCTGCTCCAGCGCCGCATCCGGATCATCGATGCGGAAGCGGCCGCTCACCGGGGCACGTGCCAGCGCCGATTCGCCCAGCAACACTTTTCCGCGGCGGTAACGATTGATCTCGTCGACCACCTCGCGCAGCGGTGCGCGGCGGAACACCAGCATGCCTTCGGTCCAGGCACTCACGTCCGAGGCCACGGCCTCAGCCACCACGCCACTGAGGCGCTCGTCGTACCGGGTCTGCTGGCCGGCCTGCAGCTGCAGCCGGCCCTGCGGGTGCTCGATGCGCGCACTACCGTGCAGGCAGGTCACCCGCACCTGGCCCAGGGTGTTGCGTACGTCCAGGCGCACCGCACCTTCATCGGCAATCACGCAGCCCGCCCCGGCGAACAGCGCCAGGCGCAGGCCAGACCCGGTTTCGATCGCGGCCTGGCCCTGCACCAGCTCGAAGCCTGCGCCCTTTGCATCCGCCCGCCGGCGCAGGCTGCTCTGCGTATCCAGTTCGATCTTCAGCTGCGGCGAAGGCGCGATCTGCAGCCGTTCACCGGTTCCGGTATGGAAATCGGCCGCCATCGCCGTCACCGATGGCCACAACCCCAGCGGCGGGCGGATCGCCGCCACCACCACCAGGCTGGCCGGCGCCGCGATGGCAGCACCGAGGAAGGCACGGCGGCTCCAGCGCTGGGTCGGCGTCGGCGCGACAGGCTGCCGTGCCTCTGCAGGCAACTGCTCGCCCGCCAGGCGTACCTGCTCCCATTGTCGGCGCGCACGGCCGAACGCCTCACGATGGCGCGGGTCGGCCTCACACCACGCGCGGAACCTGTCCCCATCGGCGGCGGTGGCCTCGCCCGAGGTCAACCGCACCACCCACGCGTGGGCCTGCCGCTCGACGGCATCCAGCGGGCGTTGCGGGCGATCGTCAGGATCCATGGGGACTCATGCCGGACCCGCACGCTGCGGGGTTCTGCTCGGCGTCAAAGTGTAGACGGATGCCGCCGCTCAGAACCGCACCTGGCGCCCCTGCCCACTGCGCTCGGCAAGGTAGTCCTGGGCCGCCTTCAGCTCGCGCTGCACCAGCCGCAGCGATACACCGAGGTGATCGGCCACGTCGCGCTGCTGCAGGCCGTCGACGCGGATTGCCAGCAGGATGCGGCGACGGCGCTCGGGCATGCGCTGCAGCAGCCCGACCATGTCTTCCAGCGCGAAGTCCAGCTCGGCCGCCTGTGCTGGGCCCGGTGACGGATCGGCCATGTCCATCAGCGTGTCCACTTCTTCCAGGCTGAGCAACCGGTGGTCAGCACGTTGGCGATCAATCACGGTGTTCATCGCCATGCGCAGCAGGTAGGCCGCCGGATTCTGCACCGCATCCAGGCGGTCACGGCGCGCACTCAGGCGCATCCAGGTGTCCTGCAGCGCATCGCCGGCCAGCTCCTCCGAACCCAGCTTGCGCACCAGCCTGCGCTTCAGCTCGTCATAGGCGCCCAGAAGGTGGTCCATCAGGTCAACTGCCCCAGCCGTACCGTTGCTCATGTTCGAATCCTTGAAATCATGGAAGGGGCGAGCGCCGGCCACAGTCGTGCTCGGTGCCGGAAGGGCGGATCTGCAGCGTCACCGGCTGCGGCAGCGCGGCGGCATCGGCTGCCACCGTCAGTGCCTGCAGCGCCTGCAGCAGGCGCGCATCGCGACCGGCATTGCCACTGCCGGAAAGCAGTTCAGGGGAATGCACCTGGCCGTCACTGGCAACGCTGAAACGCAGGGTCGCGGCATAGCGACCTGGAGCCAGGTCGGGATCGTCACAGAACGCAGCGCGCAGGCGTTGCTGCAGGCCAGCGTAGCGACGGCGCCGCTCGGTATCGGGAAGTTCCGCGCCAACGCCGGGTTCGGCCGTCGAGGACGTGCTCCGACGCAGCACCACCCGCTGTTCGCCGATCACCTCGGCCTTGATGCCGGAATCTTGCAACAGAACCTGCAAGGCCGGCAGCGGCGCAAGGCTTTCGCGAAGCGCGTGACTGTTGCGGCCCGCGGCAAGCTCGCCCGGGTACATCACCGACCAGCCGCTGATGACGCTGAAGCGCTCGACCGCCTGTTCCAGCGGCTGCGCGGGGATGTCGTAGGCATGGACACCGTCCTGGGCTGCCGCGGCAAAGGCCAGCAGCAGCCATCCGGCGATGGCCAGCCTCCACGTTCTGATCGCATGGTGTCCATTCAGCCCCCTGACGTCGAACACATGACCCTCGGCAGCGACAGCAGCTGCAAGCGGATCAAACCGTATCGGGAGCACATGTCATTGCGATGACTGCCGCGCACTGCCAACGGACGGGTCAGGTTCGCTGGAGCCGGTCACGAATCAGGAATCAATGGATCGAACAGACCACGTCATTCGGGCGTGGGGTCAGAGCCCGTTGCGCAGCAACGGGATCCGACCCCGTGCCGATCAGAGCGTGTCGCCCCATGCCATTCCGGCAGATCGCGGAAATCTGTCGAAGGCGGGGTGGGGCCGGTTGCAGGGGTGTCCGCGGCATGGATGCCGCGGCCAAGCCCCCATGGACGGGTTTACGGCGTCCCCTGCAGCCGGACCCACCACGCCATCCCGCGCCAAGCCGGCTGTTGCTTCGGCTGTTGCTCCTGAGGTTGCCGGCCAGCGGCCGGCACTACCGCGGGTGCCGGGTGCAACCCGGCCGTACCTCTCAAAGCGGCAGCTGGGTCGTCTGCTTGATCCGCTGCATCGGAATCTCGGTCTTGGTGTTCTGCACCCCGGCAATCCGGTTCAGGTGCTGCATCTGGAACTGCCGGTAGGCATCAAGGTCGGCCACCGCCACCCGCAGCAGGAAATCGCAGTCACCAGCCATCAGATGGCATTCAAGCACTTCCGGGAAAGACTTGATGCTGTTGATGAAGTGATTGGTGGTGTCCTCGTCCTGCCCGCGCAGCCACACCCGCACGAACACGGTGAAGCCGCGGCCCACCTTGGCCTCGTTCAACAAAGCCACATAGCGGTCGATGTAGCCGCCCTCCTCCAGCAACCGCACCCGGCGCAGGCAGGCCGACGGCGACAGCCCGACCTGGCGGGCCAGTTCCAGGTTCTGCAGGCGGCCGTCGCGCTGCAGGGCGTCGAGGATGCGCCGATCCAGATTGTCGAGCTGGTACTGCATGGGATTTCACCCCTTTGGCTTATGGCCGCATGAAATATCAATCATCAAGAATCAAGTGGCATCAACGCAACCCGATTTCGCGATTGGACGGCTAGCATGGGCCACCCCCACCTC
>NZ_JASJSI010000168.1:0-5932 GCF_030237085.1 Stenotrophomonas maltophilia group sp. Smal32 | reverse complement strand
CGCAGATGTACCGCCATAGGGAGCCCCCGGCCCCAATCCGGGGCGGGGGGGGGCGGACCCGGCCGCGCCGGCCAGATACCCCCCACCGCGCGCCGGCAGGCGGGGCGCCGCCCCCCGCCCCACGGGGGCGGGCCCGCGCCACGCGAAAACTCTCCCGAGGGCGCCGCACCCCCCCGGGCTGCCGGCGCCGAGGCGCCGGCCGGCGGGCGAGGCCCCGGGGCTACCGTGCATGATTCCCGCGATGACCGTTCCCGCTGCCCGCCTGTCCAGCTTCTACCTGTTCTATTACGCGGCGCTGGGCGCCTTCACGCCCTACTGGAGCCTGTTCCTCACCGCGCGCGGGATGAGCGTGACCGCCATCAGCGTGATGATGGGCCTGTGGTACGCCACCCGCGTGGTCGCACCCAGTGCCTGGACCTCGCTGGCGGCCACCTCACCGCGGCCGATCCGCCTGCTGCGCGTCGGCTGCGTGCTGACCCTGATCAGCTTTGCCGCATTCCTGCTGCCCCTGCCGCAGCCGTGGATGTATCCAGCGATGATCGTGTTCTGCTTCTTCTACAACGCGGTGATGCCGCAGTTCGAGTCGATCACCCTCACCCATCTCGGCAGCGACAGCCATCGCTACGGCCTGATCCGGGTCTGGGGTTCGCTCGGCTTCATCGCCATCGTCACCCTGTTCGGCTGGCTGATCGAAGGTGACGGCACTGCCAGCCGCGCGGGGCTGCTGCCTTGGATGATGCTGCCGCTGTTCGTCCTGCTGGTTGCCTCGGCCTTCAGCAACCACTACGCACGCAACATCGGCAGGACCGGCGGCGACGCCAGCGGCTTCTGGCAGATCGTGCGGCGCCCGCCGGTGCTGGCGTTCTTCCTCGCCGCTTTCATGGAGCAGCTCTCGTTCGGCCCGTACTACACCTTCTTCTCGGTCTACATGGACCACCACGGCTATCGCACGTCCACGCTCGGCCTGCTCTGGACCATCGGCGTGGTGTTCGAAGTGGGCGTGTTCTTCACCATCGGCCGTTTCTTCCGCCGCTATGACGCCAGCTGGATGCTGCTGATCGCCCTGGTCAGCTCCTGCCTGCGCTGGGCGGTGACCGCGCTGTTCCCGGAAAACCTGCCGGTGATGCTGCTTGCGCAGACCGCGCACGCGCTGGGCTTTGCCGCGTTCTTCGCGGCGGCGATGCAGATGCTGGCGACCTACTTCCCGGGTCGCCTCAACGGCCATGGCCAGGGCCTGCTGTACGGATTCTCGTCCGGTGTCGGCGGCGTGCTGGGCGCGCTCATCGCCGGCCAATTGTGGAAGATCGACGAGGGACGCACGGCCTTCCTCGCCGGTAGCGGGTTCGCCCTGGTCGGCGCCCTGCTGTGCTTCTTCGCGCTGAGCCTGCCGTTGATCCGTGCACGCCGCAGTGCTGCGCGCGCCCGGTAACGAAAACGCCGGGCAATGCCCGGCGTTTTCATCGTGCAGCAGGTGCAGTTACCAGACCAGGTCGTCCGGTACCTGGTACTGCGGATCCGCGTAGGGATCCTCCTCGGCCGGTGCGTTCGGGTCGACCTTCAGTGCCACCGATGCGGCAAACACCGCTTCGGACTGTGCCAGCACTTCGGCGGTCACCAGCAGGTAACGGCCATTGAGCTGGACCACGCCCAGTTCACCGGCATTGAGCGCGGTCAGCTGTTCGGCGGTCACGTAGATGCGCTTGATCTTGCCGCCATACGGGAAGTGGCGGGCAATGTCTGCCGCCTCGGCATTGAGGCTCTTGTCCTTCAGCAGTTCTTCCAGCTTGGCCTTCGCCTCGCGGCGCACGCGTGCCTCTTCCTGCTTCAGGCGCTCGGTCTCGATGCGCTCTTCCTTCTCGCGCTGCGCACGGATGGCATAGGCCTTGGCCAGATCCATCTCTTCGGCGCTGCGCGGCTTGCGCGGGCCATGCAGACCCTGGCCACGCGCCGGGCCACCGGACTTGCCCGGACCGCCCGGCCCACGGCGCTCGCCAGGCTTGTGCTCGCCCCGGCCTGCGCCCTGCGGCTTTCCATTGCCAGTGCCACCCTTGCCCTGCGGGCGGCCATCACGGCGGGGGCCATCATTCTTGCGCTCGGGCTTGGGCGCGGGCTTGAAGCCCAGGCCCATCAGCTGGTCGCGGAGGGTATCGCTCATAGGATTCGGATCAGTAGTGCGGCGGCGGCGGTTCGCTCGCCGGATCGGAAGAATTCAATGCGTTGCGGACCTTGCCCAGGTCCTCCAGCAGCACGCGCAGCACGTCGGCGTTGCGCATGCCCTGCATGCGGGCATCGGCCAGCGCATCGCTCAATTCGGCAAGCGCCTGTTCCTGGAAGGACACGCGCATTTCCAGTTCGACCAGGCGCGCTTCCAGCGCCTGCTCGCGTTCGGTCGGCAGCAGGTCAGACATGCAGCGAACGCCCCCGGCCAATGCCGTAGTACGCCAGGCCGGCAGCTTCCACTTCGGCCGGATCGTACAGATTGCGCCCGTCGAACACCGCCGCGTCCTTCAGCTGCTCGCGCAGCTTCTGGAAATCGGGGCTGCGGAACTGCTTCCACTCGGTGACCACCACCAGCGCGTCGGCGCCCTGCAGCGCTTCGTCGGCACTGTTGCAGAACACCAGGTCATCGCGCTCGCCGAAGATGCGCTGCGATTCATGCATCGCTTCCGGGTCATAGGCACGCACCGTGGCACCGCCCTCCCACAGCTGTGCCAGCAGGCGACGGCTGGAGGCTTCACGCATGTCGTCGGTATTCGGCTTGAAGGCCAGGCCCCACACGGCAAACGTCCTGCCGCGCACGCCTTCGTCCTCGCCCTTGTCGTAATGACGCTGGATGAGGGCGAACAGGTGGCCCTTCTGCGCATCATTGACCGCTTCCACGGCGTTCAGCAGCTTCGGCTCAAGACCATGCTGCTGCGCGGTGCGGGCCAGCGCCTGCACGTCCTTGGGGAAGCAGGAGCCACCGTAACCGGCGCCCGGATAGATGAAGTGCCAGCCGATGCGCGGGTCCGAACCGATGCCCTGGCGGACCTGCTCGACGTCGGCACCGACACGCTCGGCGATGTTGGCGATTTCGTTCATGAACGAAATCTTGGTCGCCAGCATCGCGTTCGCCGCGTACTTGGTCAGCTCGGCCGAGCGCACGTCCATTTCCACCACGCGGTCGTGGTTGCGGTTGAACGGCGCATACAGGCGACGCATCACCGCCACCGACTCCTCGCTGGTCGCACCGATGATGATGCGGTCCGGGCGCATGCAGTCGGCGACCGCGTCGCCTTCCTTCAGGAATTCCGGGTTGGACACCACGTCGAAGGCGATGTCCGCGCCACGCGCGGCAAGTTCCTCGGCAATGGCGGCACGCACCTTGTCGGCGGTGCCCACCGGCACCGTCGACTTGTTGACCACCACGGTCGGCACGCTCATGTGCCGGCCAATGGTACGGGCCACGGCCAGTACGTACTGCAGGTCAGCGCTGCCGTCCTCGTCCGGCGGAGTACCGACGGCGATGAACAGCACCTGGCCATGCGCGATCGCGGACGCGGCATCGGTGGTGAATGCCAGCCGCGACGCGGCATGGTTGGCTTTCACCATCGGCTCCAGGCCGGGCTCATAGATCGGGATGATGCCCTGGTTGAGGCCATCCACCTTGGCCTGGTCGATATCGACGCAGACCACCTGATGACCGACGTCGGCCAGGCAGGTACCGGTCACCAGACCTACATAACCGGTACCGAAAATCGCAACGCGCATGTCCGTGCAGGCTCCGTGGTGGCTTACGGCAGGACGCCCAGCAGCTCGACGTCGAACGTCAGAGTCGCGTTCGGGCCGATCGGGCCACCCGGGGTGCCATTCTCGCCATAGGCCAGATTGCCCGGGATCCAGAAGCGGTACTTCGAACCGACCGGCATCAGCGCAACGCCCTCGGTCCAGCCCTTGATCACCTGGTCCAGGCCGAACTCGGCCGGCTGACGACCATAGGAACTGTCGAACACGGTGCCGTTGAGCAGCTTGCCTTCATAGTTCACGCGCACCTTGCTGCTCGGCAGCGGGCGCTCGCCGCTGCCCGGGCGGATGACCTGGTACTGCAGGCCCGAGGCCGTCGTCACGACGCCCGGCTGGGTCTTGTTCTTGGCCAGGAAGGCATTGCCTTCTTCGCGGTTGGTCTGCGCAGCAGCGGCGGCCTTGGCCTGCATTTCAGCCTGCTTGCTGCCCATGAAGGCCTGGATGGTGGCGGTCGCGTCAGCTTCCGTCATCTTCGGCTGACCCTTGGTCAGGCCGGTGCTGATCGCGTCAAACAGCGAGGCAACATCGATGTCGTCCTTCAGCTGCGCCAGCGACGGGCCCACCGAATAGGAACCGATCATCTGCGACACCTTGACGCGATCGACCTTCGGCGGCTGCGAACCCGGCGCCATGCCCGGCACCTGCTGGCCGCTGCGGGCCATCACGACCTGGCGCAGGGCCGCATCGGTGGCCTTGGCCTGTTCCTGGGTGATCTGCGGCTGCAGGCCTTCGAACGAACGCTCCACGGCGGTGCGCAGCGCGGCCACGTCGATCTCATCGGCGATCGGGGTGAACGACTTGGCCACGTCCAGGCCGATGGCGTAGCCGAGCTTCTGCTTCGGGGAATTCAAGGTTGCGGTCTCCTTGGCGGCTGCGGGGGCAGCCGGTTGTTGCGACAGAGCGACACCCGAAGTGCCCATCGCCAGAATCAGAACCGACGCCGCGGCGCCGCGCATTCCCATCTTCATTCGCTGCATTCCTGGAAGTGTCTGGGCGCCGACGTCGGCGCGAAAAGAGACATTGTCGCACGCATGCCGTCGATGTCGAGGCATCCGTGCCGGATATCAATGTGCGGCGGCTGCAGCCAGCGCCTTGTCGATGGCCGCGGTCAGCTGCGGATCATCCGGCGTCACCTTGCTGGCGAACTGGGCGATGACCTTGCCATCGCGGCCGACCAAGTACTTGTGGAAATTCCAGCCCGGTGCCACGCCGGTGGCCGCGGTCAACCGTTGATAGAGCGGCGTCGCCTCCGCGCCGACCACATGCACCTTCTCGAACATCGGGAACTTGACCCCGTAGGTGAGCGTGCAGAAATCCTGGATCTGCTTTTCGTCGCCCGGTTCCTGCCCCTTGAAATCATTGGAGGGGAAACCGAGCACCGCGAAACCACGGCCTGCGTAGCGCTTCTGCAGCGCCTCCAGTCCTTCGTACTGCGGCGTGTAGCCGCACTTGCTTGCGGTATTGACCACCAGCAGCACCTGGCCGTGATAGCGCTGCTGCAGGTTGACCTGCTGCTTGCTGGCCAGCGGCCGGTAGTCCAGGTCGAGCAGGTCGGCGGCCAGGGCGCTGGCGGAACCGGCGACACCGGCCACCATCAGGGCCAGCAGGGACAGGCCGCGCAGGCGGCGCGGAGTAACGGTGGACAGGGGCATCAGGAGCGGTCCGCGGTAGCCAGTCACAGGGCCCGGCCAGCAGCGGCCGGGAATCGGCCGAACTATAGCACCGGGCTTCGATGACCCAGATGGCAGGGCGCGGACCAGGCTTTGCGCGGCGTGGCGACTGCGCCCTTCGCCGATCTTCGATGGCGAAGTGATGACATGGTATGGACATCGCTGAATGGAAGGTCGGCCTGAACCGGCCCATGCGAAAATTTTATTTCCCTTTTAGAATCAATTGCATAAGGTGATATTTCAACGATCTGACCACCCCTGCCATCAGTTGGGGCCGGCAGGGGGTTGCACATGGGCGTGCCGGTGTTATAGTTGCATACAACACCAGTCACCTGAGACAGGGGGAAGCCATGAACATCCGGATCCGTCGCAACCTCGCCGCACCCGCGGCCGCTGCCGTTTCGACCCTGATCGTGCTGGCCTGGTTGGCCGCGCCCAGCCTCCCCGACTCCGCTGACAGTGCGCAGGACGCGACCGCC
>NZ_JASJSI010000167.1:0-6206 GCF_030237085.1 Stenotrophomonas maltophilia group sp. Smal32 | reverse complement strand
TGGGGTCAGATCCCTTTCCTGAGGAAAGGGATCCGAGCCCGATCCGGCGGATCAAGCGATGCCCAACCCCGGGATCGCGCTGATGCTGTCCGGGTCGAATCCGGCCAGCTCGGCGAAATGGCGGCCACGCGCCACGTAGTCGCGGTAGGCACCAAAACTCGGCGCGCCCGGCGACAGCAGCACCACCCCGCCCTGCGCCCCCAGCGCGCTGCGAGCCAGCGCCATCGCCTCGGGCAGATCGCCCGCCGCGTGCAGGCCGAAGCGGCCGGCATCGGCCAACGGTTGCAGCATCGCGTGGATGCGCGGGCCGTTGCTGCCCATGGTCACGATCTCCACCGGCGGCACGTCGTGCGCCATGTGCTGCATGAAATCGGTCCAGTCCAGCCCACGATCGTGCCCGCCCACCAGCAGCGCGATGCGCTGGCCGGCAAAGCACTCCAGCGCGGCCAGGCTGGCATGCGGCGTGGTGCTGATCGAATCGTTGACGTAGGTCAGGCCCTCGGCCACGCCGATGCGCTGCAGGCGGTTCGGCAACGGACGGAAATCCTGCACCGCCGGAGCGAGCGCCACCGCGTCCAGGCCCACCGCTTCCAGCGCGGCCAGCACCGCGCACAGGTTGCCGCGGTTGTGGCGGCCCGGCAGCGGCGTGTTGCAGGTATCGAATACGGGCTGTTCACCGCGATGCACGACGTCACCGCGCATGTGCCAGCCCTGCGGCTGGTTGAACCAGACCACTTCACTGTCGGGCAACGACAGCGCGGCCAGGTGCGGATCGGCGGCATTGAGCACGGCGATGCGCGGCGCAGCTTCGGTCACCAGCCGCAGCTTGTCTTGGATGTAACGCTGTTCGCTGCCGTGCCAGTCCAGGTGTTCCGGGAACAGGTTCAGCACCACCGCCACCTGCGGGTGGGCGCCACTGCGCGCCACTTCCCCGGTCTGGTAGCTGGACAGTTCCACCGCCCAGTATTCCGGCGCCGGCTGCGGATCCAGCACTTCCAGCAGCGGCAGGCCGATGTTGCCGACCAGGCCGGTGCGGTGGCCGGCGGCACGCAGCAGGTGCGCGACCAGCGCGGTGGTGGTGCTCTTGCCCTTGGTGCCGGTCACGCACACGGTGTCGTGCACGATGCCATCGTCGGCGGCGTGTTCGGCGAACCACAGCGCGGTGCCACCGATGAACGTGGTGCCCTGCTCCGCCGCCGCCAGTGCGATCGGCTGGTAGGGGCTGATACCAGGCGATTTGATCACCACATCGAACGCGGCCAGCGCTTCGGCAGTGGGTTCACCGCGCACGTCCAGCAATTCCTGCGTTTCCGCACGCGCCGCCTCGGCCTCAGCGGCCGGGCAGAACAGGCTCAGGGCCAGCGCGGGCAGGCGCGCACGCAGCACCGAAAATGCCGCACGGCCCTCACGCCCCCAGCCCCACAGCGCGACGCGCTTTCCTTCAAGCTGCGAAATCTTCACGCACCTGTTCCCACAACGCGGTCGGAATGCGGTGCTCGCCCTGCAACAGCAGCAGCGGTGCCAGTTCCAGTTCGGCGGCATCCAGCTGCGGCTGGATCTCATTGCAGAAGCGCTTCACCAGCACGTCTTCCTTCCATTCCGGGCGCTGCGCCAGGGTCGCCATCGCCGCACGCGATTCGCGGCCTTCGCCGACGCACTCGAACGGCTTGTGGTCCTGGAACTCCAGCAGTGCATCGAAGCCACCGGCCTGTTCGGCATCATCCAGCAGGTTGCGGCCAAAGATGCGCACCAGGCGCGTCTTCGGCATGAACGGGGCCAACGCCAGGAACACGAAGTGGCACTTCGGGCAGACGCCGCACCAGCGGTTCACCGGGCGCTCGCCGAGGATGTGGAAGTTGCGGTTGCAGCTGGAGAAATGCGCGTCGTAGAAATCGGTCTTGGCGAACTGGCGGGCCACCGCCAGCTCGGACATCGGGCGCAGCAGCGAGTAGTACTGCAGGTCCGCCGCCACGTGCTTCTGCACATGGCTGCCGAACGCCTGCTCGAAGGCCCAGCCCTTGGACCACTGGTGGTTCACTTCGCCGGTGCCCGGAATCTGGCTGCCGTAGCTGGCCGAGCGCTCGTTGGAGAACACCACCTGGTCCACGCCTTGCAGAAGCGCGGCCAGCACCATGATCGCCGAGTTCACCGCGGTGACCGGAATATGCCCGTTCCACGCGCCCTGGCGGTTGAGCTCGAACAGTTCCGGCGCCAGCGCGCGGCCCAGGTTCAGCGTCGGCAGGCCGGTGCGCTCTGCGCAGGCGCGGATCAGCTGCGAACCGCCAATCCAGGTCACCGTTTCGTCCACGCCGGCACGGCGCAGCGCTTCGATGCTGACCAGCGAATCCTTGCCGCCACCGATGGCCACCAGCGCATGCGCCTGCAGGCCCAGCACCGGGGCCTGCACCGCTTCGCCCTGCACCGGCAGGCGGAAACGCCCACGCAGGTTCAGGCCGTTGCGGTAGGCGAACTCGCCCAGGCCGTTGAGGTAGACCGTCTCCACCAACGCCGCGGTATCGGCATCGATTGAATAGCTGTCGATGCTGACCGTCTCCGGCACGCCGGCCTTGTAGTAACTGACACCGGCAATCAGGTGCAGCAGCTGCAGCGCACGCTGCACGGCGGCGGCGCGCGCCTGGTCCAGTACGAACGGGGCGCCCGGCACGGTGATGGTTTCCACCATCTCCGGGCCGTCATCGAAGGCGTAGACCAGCTTGGCCACGCCGGTTTCCGCAGCGAATTCGCAGCGGACGAAGCGGAAGCGGGAAACCTGGTGTTTATCGAAAGCAGTCATGGTGTATCCGGTCAGGCACGGGCCCGCGCAGCAGCACGGGGCGTGTCGGTGGGCGGGTGCAGGGCGCGGGTGGCGATCACTCGATCACGTCTTCGCGCGGCATCGCCCGCTGGTTGTAGGTGTTGGACATCACATAGCCGTAGGCACCGGCATCAGCGATCAGCATCACATCATCCGGTGCGGTGGACACCGGCAGCTTGCGGCGCTTGCCGAACACATCGCTGGATTCGCAGATCGGGCCGACCACATCGAATGCCGCCTCGGCATAGCCGCCCTGGCGGCTGAGGTTCTCGATGTCGTGCCAGGCGTCATACAGCGCCGGGCGCATCAGGGTGTTCATGCCGGCATCCAGGCCGACGCGGCGCACGCCGTCCTTTTCCACAACCTGAGTGGCGTGGGTCAGCAGCACGCCGGATTCGGCGACCAGGTAACGGCCCGGCTCGATCGCCAGGCGGAACGCCGGATGCAGCGCTTTGACCTCGGCCAGACCCTCGGCCCACGCATCCAGGTCGAACGGCTCGTCCTCGGCGGAATACGGAATCGGCAGGCCGCCGCCGATGTCGATGGTCTGCACGCTGCCGATGCGGCGGGCGAAACCGGCCAGCTCATCGCACATCAGGCGCCAGTGCTGCGCAGTCTCCACGCCGCTGCCCAGGTGCGCGTGCAGGCCGACCACGCGGCTGCCCAGGTCGGTGGCCGTGCGCACGAATTCGTCGACGCGGGCGATCGGCAGGCCGAACTTGGAGTCCTTGCCGCCGGTACGGACCTTGGCATGGTGGCCTTCGCCACGGCCCAGGTCGACACGCAGCCACAGCTCGCGGTTGCGGAACAGGTCCGGCCAGCGCTGCAGTGCTTCGACGTTGTCGACGGTCACGGTCACCCCGAGCGCGAACGCCGCTTCGTATTCGCTGCGCGGGCAGAAGCTGGGAGTGAACAACACGCGCTTGGGCGACAGTTCCGGCAGGTGCTGGAACACGTGCTTCAGTTCGCCGTGCGAGACGCACTCCAGGCCGAAGCCCTCGGCTTCCAGCAGCTGCAGGATGGCCGGGTGGCTGTTGGCCTTGATCGCGTAGTAGCGCTGGTCGATCGGCTTGATCGCGGCCAGCGCGCGGGCACGGGCGCGCACGGTCGGCAGGTGGTAGACGTAGCGCGGCGTACCGGCATCGGCCAGCTGCAGCAGGTGCGCGCGCTGGCCACGCCACCAGGGCGTGCCACGCGGGCGCACGGTGCCGGCGATCTCGCGCCAGCGCGGGCCGAACACCTCGGTCTCTTCCACCGGCATCGCACCGCTGTCAATCAGCTCGGCGTGCAGGATCGGCAGCAGGCCGTCAGCATCGGCCTCGTCGATGACGAAGGTCAGGTTCAGGTCGTTGGACGACTGCGAGATCATGTGCACGCGCTCGCGGCCAAACGTGGCCCACACGTCCGACAGCTTGTGCAGCAGCGAGCGCATGCCACGGCCGACCAGGGTGATGGCCGCGCACGGCACGATCACCTTCACCTTGCAGATCTGCGACAGGTCCGCCGACAGCGCGGCCAGCACATCGGTGTTGACCAGGTTCTCGGACGGGTCCAGCGACACGGTGACGTTGGTTTCGGCCGAACCGATCAGGTCCACCGACAGGCCGTGCTTCTTGAACAGGTTGAACACATCGGCCAGGAAGCCGACCTGCTGCCACATGCCGATGCCTTCCATCGACACCAGCACGATGCCGTTGCGGCGGCTGATCGCCTTCACCCCCGGGACCGGCGCGGCACTGCCATCGATGCTGGTACCCGGCAGTTCCGGGCGCTCGGTATCGAGAATGGCCATCGGCACGCCGGCATCACGGCACGGCTTGATCGAGCGCGGGTGCAGCACCTTGGCGCCGGTCGTGGCAATTTCCTGTGCCTCGTAATAGTCCAGGCGGGTCAGCAGGCGCGCGTCCGGCACATCCTTCGGGTTGGCGCTGAACATGCCCGGCACGTCGGTCCAGATCTCCACGCGGCTGGCACCCAGCAATGCACCGAAGTACGCCGCCGAGGTATCCGAACCGCCGCGACCGAGGATGGCGGTGCCGCCATCGGCGTGACGCGAGATGAAGCCCTGGGTGATCAGCAGGCGGGTCGGCTGCGCGCGGAAGCGCTGCATCCACTCTGCGTCGGCGCGCCACTGGCAGTTCACCGACAGGCGCTGCGACCAGTCGCTCTGGTTCGGCTGCGGCGGCATCGCATCCAGCCACTGGCGGGCATCCATCCAGCCCATGTCCAGACCTGACGCGCGCAGGTAGGCCGCACCCAGTGTGGAGGACAGCAGCTCGCCCTGGCCCAGCACTTCGGCCTGCCAGTCCAGCGGACGGGTGGCCGCGCGCGCGTCGTCCAACAGGCCCTGCAGCGCCGCCAGACGTTCGGCCAGCACCTCGCGGCCCAGGCCCAGTTCAACCAGGAAGCCCTCGTGGCGCTCTACCAGCGCGGCCACGCGATCACGGCTGTCCGGCGCGCCATCGGCGATCGCGGTCAGTTCGTTGGTGACCCCGGACAGCGCCGACACCACTACCAGCACGCGCGAGCCGGTCTCTTCCGCACGTTTTTTCGCCAGCTTCCCGATCGTGTCCCAGCGATGACGACGCGACACCGAGGTGCCGCCGAACTTCAGTACGATCCAACGATCGACAAGGGGGGAAGCTGACATGGATTGGCTATGTAGAATGTGGGGAAGCCGCCCTCGGGGGCGGAACCTTTGATTCTAAGCGCAATATCCCCGTAGATGGCCGTCCTTCGTTACCTGCAGCTCGATGTCTTCGCCCCCCGCCCCGGCACCGGCAACCCACTGGGCGCCATCCTGGACGCCGACGGGCTCTCCAGCAGCCAGATGCAGGCCCTGGCCGCCTGGCTGAACCTGTCCGAGACGGTGTTCTTCCTGCGCCCCAGCGCGCCCGGCGCCGACTACCACATCCGCATCTTCACCCCGACCCGGGAACTGGCGTTCGCCGGCCATCCCAGCGTCGGTGCGGCCTGGGTGGCGGTGACCTGTGGCCTGGCGACTCCACGTGACGGTGCCCTGCTGCAGCAATGCGCGGCCGGGCTGTTGCCGGTAAAGGTGAGTGGGCCGGCCGAGGCGCTGGAGATCCAGCTGGCCAGCCCACCGGCCCGGCAGCTGGCAACCGCCGCCGACGCGGCACCCGCAACGCTGCTTGCGCTGGCTGCCGACGGCCATGCACCGGAGCTGTGGGACAACGGCGCACGCTGGTGGCTGCTGCCGCTGCGCGATGGCGCCGCCGTGCGCGACCTGGAGCCGGACATGGCATCGGTGGCCGCCTGGAGTCTCGCCACCGATGCCACTGGCGTGGCGGTATTCGCCGACGAAGCCGGCACCGACCACAGCCGCGTGGTCCGCGCGTTCTGTCCTGCTGATGCGCCCAGCGTGCCCGAG
>NZ_JASJSI010000166.1:0-6309 GCF_030237085.1 Stenotrophomonas maltophilia group sp. Smal32 | reverse complement strand
CCCCATGAATGCCATCGCCCAGCCTGTAGCCGCCCCGTCCACGCGTGATGCGCGTGATGCCCGCAACGACAAACTGTTCCGATGGGTGCTGGTCGGCACCGTCATCTTCGTCCTGATCGCCCTGGCCTGCGCCGCGCTTTCGATGCTGTGGGGCGGCCGCCATGCCCTGCAGATGCAGGGCCTGAGCTTCTTCTTCTCCGCCGACTGGAATCCGGTCGAAAACAAGTTCGGTGCGCTCGCCCCGATCTACGGCACCCTGGTCACCGCCGTCATCGCGATGGTCATCGCCGTGCCGGTCAGCTTCGGTATCGCTTTCTTCCTCACCGAAGTCGCGCCGCGCTGGCTGCGTGGCCCGGTCGGTACCGCCATCGAACTGCTGGCCGGCATTCCCTCGATCATCTACGGCATGTGGGGCCTGTTCGTGCTGGTGCCGGTGATGACCGAGTACGTCACCCCGTTCCTCAACGAGACCTTGGGCGAATGGCCGATCATCGGCCCGATGTTCCAGGGCCCGCCGCTGGGCATCGGCATGCTCACCGCCGGTTTCGTGCTGGCCATCATGGTCATTCCGTTCATCTCCTCGGTGATGCGCGAAGTGTTCCTGACCGTTCCGACCCGCCTGAAGGAATCGGCCTATGCGCTGGGTTCCACCAAGTGGGAAGTGAGCTGGGACATCGTGCTGCCCTACACCCGCTCGGCGGTGATCGGCGGCATCTTCCTCGGCCTCGGCCGCGCCCTGGGCGAGACGATGGCGGTCGCCTTCGTGATCGGCAACAGCGTGCGCCTGTCGCCGTCGCTGCTGGAACCGGGCACCACCATCGCCGCGCTGATCGCCAACGATTTCGGCGAAGCCACTGAAACCTACCGCTCGGCCCTGCTGCTGCTCGGCTTTGTCCTGTTCATCGTCACCTTCGTGGTGCTGGCCATCGCCCGCCTGATGCTGATGCGCCTGTCCCGCAAGGAGGGCAACTGATGTCCACCACCGCTGATTCGTTGTACCTGCGCCGCCGCATCGGCAATGTCGTTGCGATCACCGCCTCCTGCGCCACAGCGCTGTTCGGCCTGTTCTTCCTGGGCTGGATCCTGTTCACCCTGGCCTCGAAGGGCCTGGCCGGCATCAACTGGGATCTTTTCACCAAGATGACGCCGCCGCCGATGCAGGAAGGCGGCCTCGCCAACGCCTTCTTCGGCAGCGCGGTGATGTGTGCGCTGGCGATCGGCATCGGCACCCCGCTGGGCGTGCTGGCCGGCACCTGGCTGGCCGAGTACGGCGACGCCCGCAAGGCCGGCACCGTGGTCCGCTTCGTCAACGACATCCTGCTGTCGGCACCGTCGATCGTGCTCGGCCTGTTCGTCTACACCCTGTACGTGATGCAGACCGGCGGCAACTTCTCGGCGTTCGCCGGTGCCCTGTCGCTGGCCTTCATCGTGCTGCCGGTGGTGGTGCGCACCACCGACGAAATGCTGCGCCTGGTGCCCTCGCAGATGCGCGAAGCGGCGTTGTCGCTCGGCATTCCGCAGTGGAAGGTGATCGTGCAGGTTCTGTACCGCAGTGCATCAGCCGGCATCATCACCGGCATTCTGCTGGCGCTGGCGCGCATCTCCGGCGAAACCGCCCCGCTGCTGTTCACCGCCTTCGGCAACCAGTACTGGAACAACAACATCTTCCAGCCGATGGCCTCGGTGCCGGTGGTGATGAACCAGTTCGCCGGCAGCCCGTATGAATCCTGGCAGGTTCTGGCCTGGGCCGGTGCCCTGGTGCTGACTGTCTTCGTGTTGCTGGTCAGCCTTGCCGCCCGCGGCATCCTGCTGCGCAACCGTATCTCCCATGACTGACCTTTCCGTGGATAACGCCATGAACGACCTTTCCAACGCCGTGCCGATGCAGCGCATCGCCGTGCCGTCCTCGCACGAGAGCCTGCACACGCCGTCGCCGGTGAAGCTGGCTGCGCGTGGACTGGACTTCTACTACGACAAGTTCCACGCCCTGAAGGGCATCAACCTGGAGATTCCGGAAAAGCGCGTGACCGCGCTGATCGGTCCCTCCGGTTGCGGCAAGTCCACGCTGCTGCGCATCTTCAACCGCATCTACGCGCTGTACCCGAAGCTGGAAGCGCGCGGTGAAGTGCTGCTGGACGGCGAGAACATCCTGTCGCCGAAGTACCCGATGAACCGCCTGCGCAGCAAGGTCGGCATGGTGTTCCAGAAGCCGGTGCCGTTCCCGATGACCATCTTCGAGAACGTGGCCTACGGCATCCGCCACCACGAGAAGCTGAGCAAGGCCGACATGGCCGACCGCGTCGAGCAGGCGCTGCGCCAGGGCGCGCTGTGGGACGAAGTGAAGGACAAGCTGGGGCAGAGCGCGCTGGGCCTGTCCGGTGGCCAGCAGCAGCGCCTGTGCATCGCCCGTGCCGTGGCCCTGCGCCCGTCGGTGCTGCTGCTGGACGAGCCGACCTCGGCGCTGGACCCGATCTCGACCAGCCGCATCGAGCAGCTGGTGGAAGAGCTCAAGCACGAGTACACCATCGTCATCGTCACCCACAACATGCAGCAGGCCGCGCGCGTGTCCGACTACACCGCCTTCATGTACCTGGGTGACCTGATCGAGCACGACCGCACCGAAGTGATCTTCTCGCAGCCGTCGCAGCGGCAGACCGAGGACTACATCACCGGTCGCTTCGGCTGATCGACGCTGTTCCTTCGACATATGTCCCAGCCAGGCATGGCCTGGCTCTACCCGGATTGCAGACCATGAATCTTCCCAACGACCACATCGTCAAGAGCTACGACGAAGAGCAGCAGCGCCTGGTGGCCGAAATCGTGCGCATGGGCGAAATGGCCGTCGCCCAGCTCGAAGCGGCGATGGACGTGATCGAAAAGCGCGACGAGAACGCTGCCCATCGCATCATTGCCAATGATGAAGCGATCGACGCGCTGGAACAGCAGATCAGCCACGACGTGATGCGTCTGGCGCTGCGTGGGCCGATGGCGCGTGACCTGCGCGAGATCCTCGCAGGCCTGCGCATCCCGGCGGACATCGAGCGCATCGGCGACTACGCGGCCAACGTGGCCAAGCGCTCGATCGCGCTGGGCAAGGTGCCGCCGCTGCCGCAGATCCAGGGCCTGCGTGCGCTCGGCCGCCTGGCCGCGCAGCAGGTGCGCCGTGCCATCGCCGCCTACCGCGACAACGACGCCGACGCTGCACTGGAACTGCGCGAAGACGACGCGCGCCTGGACGCGCAGTACACCGCGCTGTTCCGCGAGCTGCTGACCTACATGATGGAAGACCCGCGCAATATCACCCCGTGCACCCACCTGCTGTTCATGGCCAAGAACCTGGAGCGCGTGGGCGACCACGCCACCAACATCGCAGAGAACGTGTGGTTCCTGGTGCACGGCGAGCAGCCGCTGCCGCCGCGTGAAAAGCGCGACGAGACCTCCAGCACCGGCCAGATCTGACGCTGCACTGCAACAACGGAGCTGGGTCCAAGGTGGCCGCTGTCCTGGTGACAGCGGCCTTCTTTTTTGGGGTATTCCCCCGCATTGTGGGCGCCGGGCTGGCCCGGTGCGGACCTTCCGGATGCTTCTGTAACAAACCTCACGAAAATTTGAGTTCTTGGCGAGGATTCGTTGAGTAGGATCGCTGCACCATCGTTTCCACCGGCATCCCTGCCGGCCACCCGGGCACCCGCCCACACCACCCAGGAGCACGACCGATGAGCAGTTCCAACAAGACCCTGTCCCTGCTGACTGCTACCGCCCTGGCCGCCGGCCTGGGCATGACCGCCAGTGCCTCGGCCCTGAGCATGAGCGACCTCGCCCAGGGCTACCTGGTGGCCGGACAGGCAGCCAAGGCCAGTACCGACGCCAAGGCCGCCGACACCAAGATGGCCGCTGACGCGACCAAGCATGCCGAAGGCAAGTGTGGTGCCGACGGCAAGACCGCCGAAGGCAAGTGCGGTGCCGACAAGGGCAAGGCTGCCGGTGCGGCAGCAGGCGCCAAGGCCAAGACCGGCGACAAGAAGGCGGCCGAAGGCAAGTGTGGCGAAGGCAAGTGCGGTGGCAAGCACTGACGTCCGCGCCAGCGTCGTCAACCCGCGGTTGCCGCTTCGTGCGGCGGCCGCAGGGTTGGGGCTGCGCCGGGCGCTGCTGCAGGAGCTGCGCGATGCACCGGCCGGCGATTTCGATTTCCTCGAATGCGCGCCGGAGAACTGGATCCATGTCGGCGGCCCCGCCGGTGACGCGCTGGCCGAGCTGGCGCAGCGCCATCCGCTGAGCTGCCACGGCCTGTCGTTGTCGCTGGGCGGCAGTGCGCCACTGGATACGCAGCTGTTGGAGCAGGTCGGTCAGTTCCTGGAAAAACACCGCGTGCCGCTGTACAGCGAACACCTGAGCTACTGCAGCGACGACGGCCACCTGTACGACCTGCTGCCGATTCCGTTCACCGATGAAGCAGTGCACCATACCGCCGCGCGCATCGCCCAGGTGCAGGACCTGCTGGCCCGCCGCATCGCGGTGGAGAACGTCTCCTACTACCTGGCGCCGGAGCCGGCGATGGACGAGCTGGCCTTCACCAATGCCGTGCTTGCCGAAGCCGACTGCGACCTGCTGCTGGACGTCAACAACGTCTACGTCAACGCCTGCAACCATGGTTACGACGCCGACGCGTTCATCGCTGGCCTGCCCGCAGACCGCATCGTCTGCCTGCACGTGGCCGGGCACCTGGATGAAGCGCCGGACCTGAAGATCGATACCCACGGCAGTGCGGTGATCGACCCGGTCTGGGCGCTGCTGGCGCGCACCTATGCGCGCATCGGCGCTCGCCCCACCCTGCTCGAGCGCGATTTCAATTTCCCGCCCTACGCCGAGCTGCGCGGCGAACTGCAGACCATCCGCCGCCTGCAGGCCGTGCACGCGGAGGCTGCATATGGCTGATACCCCCGACACGCTGCGAGCGCAGCAGTACGCGTTCACCGCACACCTGCGCGATCCACAGGCGGTGGCTGCACCGGCCGGGCTGGAACCGCGCCGCGTCGCGGTGTACCAGCGGCTGCTGTTCAACAACCTGCTCGGCCTGTTGAGCAACGGCTTCCCGGTCTGCGTGCGCCTGCTCGGCGAACCGGCCTGGAGCACGCTGGTCCGCCACTACTTCGCCACGCATCGCTGCCAGACGCCATTGTTCACCGAACTGGCTGTTGAATTCGTGCAATGGCTGCATGCGCAGCCGCAGCTGCCACACCCGGCGCTGGCCGAGCTGGCCCACTACGAGTGGGTGGAAACCGCGCTGTACCAGCTGGACGCCGGGCCGCTGCCGGTCGCGGCGGACATCGACCCGCTGCGGGTGCCGCTGCAACGCTCACCACTGGCCTGGCCGTTGCTGTACCAGTGGCCGGTGCACCGCCTCGGCGCCGAGGATGCACCCACCGAGCCACCAGCCGAGCCGACGGGCCTTCTTGTGCGCCGCGATGCCGACGGCGAGGTGCGGTTCGCCACGCTCAGCCCGCTGGCGGTGTACCTGCTGTCCAGCATCGGCGAACACCCTGGCCTCGATGGCCGCAGCTACCTGCAGCAGCTGGCCGCGGCGCATGGGTTGGCCGAGGACGCCTTGGCCGGACCCGGTGCCGCGTTGCTGCAGCAGTTCCTGCAGGCCGGCGTGATCGGCCCACTGCCGGCCCCCGGCTGACACCCCCTTCCCCCGGAGATCCACCGATGAAGCTTCCGACCCTGGCCACCGCGCGTGGCCAGCTGGACCGTCTCGCCCCCTGGTTGGCCCCGCTCGGCCTGCGCCTGCTGCTGGCCTGGGAATACTTCGAATCCGGCCGTGAGAAGCTGCACGGCCAGAACTGGTTTGCCGACCTGCAGGATGCCTTCCCGTTCCCGTTCGACCAGTTGCCGGCAACGCTGAACTGGCAGCTGGCGACCTGGTTCGAGCTGGTCGGCGCTGCTTGCCTGCTGTTCGGCTTCGGCACCCGATTTGCCGCCGCCAGCCTGCTGGTGCTGACAGTGGTGGCCACCTATGCGGTGCATTGGCCGATGGAGTGGAACTCGCTGGCCGACCTGGCCATGGGGTATGCGATCAGCGACCAGGGCTACGGCAGCTTCAAGCTGCCGGTGCTGTTCATGGCGATGCTGCTGCCACTGCTGTTCACCGGCCCCGGCAAGCTGAGCGTGGATGCGTGGTTGGCGCGTTGATCTCCCTCGGCCAGGCCTGCGCGGCCGACAGTCCGGTAGATGCCGACCTTGGTCGGCGCGCACCGTGCCAACCAAGGTTGGCACCCAACGGAATCCTGAGCGCGCGGTGGCCCGGTA
>NZ_JASJSI010000165.1:0-6584 GCF_030237085.1 Stenotrophomonas maltophilia group sp. Smal32 | reverse complement strand
GGCCCCACCTGCAGCAGGAGCCCGCGTGACCGCCAGCCACCCCGCCCCGGCCCATGTCCTGTCCCGAGTCGCGCCCTCGTTCCTGGCTGCCGACGTTGGTGGCACCCATGTGCGCGTGGCCCGGGTCCAGGCCAGTGGCGACGCCTCCCATCCGGTGCAGGTGCTGGAGTACCGGAAGTACCGCAACGCCGACCATGGCGGCCTCAGCGCGATCCTGTCCGATTTCCTGGGTGAAGGCCCACGGCCCACGCACTGCGTGGTCGCCAGCGCCGGCTATGCCCGCGAGGACGGCACGGTGATCACCGCCAACCTGCCGTGGCCGCTGTCGGCCCGCCAGGTGGAGGCCGACGTCGGCCTGCAGCGGGTCTACATCGTCAATGACTTCGAAGCCGTGGCCTACGCCGCCGCGCAGGTGGACGCCAGTGGCGTGCTGCACCTGTGCGGGCCGGAGACCGCTGCGCGCGGCCCGACGCTGGTGGTCGGCCCCGGCACCGGCCTTGGTGCCGCGCTGTGGATCCCCACCGCGCACGGCCCGGTGGTACTGCCCACGGAAGCCGGCCAGCCGACCCTGGCAGCGAGCACCGGACTGGAAATGGCCATCGTCCGCCACATGCAGCGCGACCGCGCCCATGTGTCGATCGAGCATGCGATCTCCGGCCCCGGCCTGATGAACCTGTACCGCGCGGTGTGCGCGCTGCAGGGACAGGTGCCGACGCTGGCCAGCCCTGATGCGGTGACCGCCGCCGCCATGGCCGATACCGATGCGCATGCGCGCCAGGCGCTGGATGTGTTCTGCGGCCTGCTCGGCAGCACCATCGGCGACATGGCCCTGTTCTATGGCGCCCATGGTGGCGTCTACCTGGCCGGCGGCATCCTGCCGCAGATCCGCGAATACCTGCACGCCAGCACCTTCGTCGAACGCTACCTGCAGAAGGGGCCGATGGGCGAAGCACTGGCACGCATCCCGGTGAAGGTCGTCGAGCACGGCCAGCTGGGCGTGGTCGGCGCTGCCAGCTGGTACCTGCAGCAGTCGGCCGCCTGACACCGCAACAGGCTTCAACGCAATCGCAGCACGCAGTACGTGGCACGCCAACGCACGGGACTTCGCCGCCGCCCCGCGCATGTCTTCGCAACCGTAACCGAACACCGCCGCCGGCATCCAATCGAGTGATGAGGAGAGACATCATGAACACCCGCAAGACCCTGCTTTCGGCCGCCATCGTCAGCTGCATCGCCTTCAGTGCGCATGCGCAGCAGGCCGCCCAGACCGCCACCGACCTGGATACCGTGCAGGTCACCGGCATCCGTGGATCCATGGAAAAATCGCTGGACACCAAGCGCGAAGCCAATGCGCGCGTGGAAGTGGTCACCGCCGAAGACGTGGGCAAGCTGCCCGCGCACAACGTGGCCGACACCCTGCAGCGCCTGCCGGGCGTGAACATCAGCTCGTCCAGCGCCGACGAAGGCGGCTTCGACGAAGCCGACCGTGTCAGCCTGCGCGGCACCAGCCCGAGCCTGACCCAGACCCTGATCAACGGCCACACCGTCGGCACCGCCGACTGGTTCGTGCTCAGCCAGGGCAACAACGTCGGCCGCAGCGTCAGCTACTCGTTGCTGCCGTCGGAACTGGTGCGCTCGGTGGAGGTGAACAAGTCCTCGCAGGCCAAGCTGCAGGACGGTGGCACCACCGGTACCGTCAACATCCTCACCCGCAAGCCGCTGGAATTCTCCAAGCAGCTCACGGCGGAAGGCTCCATCGGCATGGTGCGTTCGGACCAAGCCAAGTCCAACGACCCGCAGCTGTCGGCACTGTTCAACTACAAGAACGACGAAGGCAACTTCGGTGTGATGGTGCAGGCCTTCAGCCAGAAGCGCGAACTGCGCCGCGAAGCGCAGGAAATCCCGGGCGGCTTCTTCCAGATCGATCCGAATGGCACCGTGGCCAAGTCCAACCCGGACCTGGCCGGCGTGTACGCGCCGGGCCTGCTCGGCTCGACCCTGTTCGAACAGACCCGCGAGCGCAAGGGCGGCCTGATCTCGCTGCAGTTCAAGCCGATGGACAACCTGACCCTGGGCCTGGAAGGCTTCAGCTCGGAACTGAAGGCGAACAACTACAACCGCAACTTCATGCTGTGGGGCGGCCGCATCCTCAACGACCGCACCGTTGAAGATGCCAATGGCAACAAGATCCTGATTCCGGGCCAGGCCCCGAATCCGGGTTACGTCGTCAAGGATGGCGTACTGTCCAACGCCACCTTCGCCGGCCAGGCCGACCGCGACTACGCGGTGTACGACATGATCTACCGCGAGTCGAAGGCCAAGACCAACTACATCACCTTCGATGCCGACTGGCAGATCAGCGACAACCTGGGCATGAAGTTCCAGGCCGGCAGCACCAAGGGCACCGGCGAAACGCCGCGCCAGTACATCGCCGAAGTCAACCTGGCCCGTGGTGGCGGCGCCACCTGGGCAACCCATGGCAACGGCTCGCCGATCGACTGGAACGTCGGTGGCAACATCGGCCCGAGCGGCGTGACCGACTTCGGCACCTGGGGCAACCAGCAGGTCACCGCGATCGACAAGGAAAAGTGGGCTACGCTCGATTTCAACCAGTACTTCGCCGACGCTGGCGTACTGAACTCGATCGATTTCGGCGCCCGCTTCGGCGACCACAAGCGCGAGGCCAAGTCGCCGGAAGGCGCAACCCCGGGCGCGATCTGGAATGCGCTGAAGAACGGCGCTACGGCCAACTTCCCCGGCGGCTTTGCCAACGGCATCGGTGGCAGCTTCCCGCGTGACCTGTGGTACTTCACCCCGGGTGCACTGAAGGAAGCGGTGACCAACAACTCCACCTGGCTGTCCGGCAATGACGGCCCGACCGGCCGCCACAACTACGGCGCCGAGTGGAAGGTGTCCGAGAAGAACTTTGCCGCATACGTACAGGGCAACTTCAGCGGCGACCGCTGGAGCGGCAACGTCGGCCTGCGCTACGTCAGCATCAAGCAGGATATCGATACCTACGCCGCCGCCACCGGCTCGACCGTGCCGGACGTGAGCAGCCTGTTCGGCGCGTGGACCCGCGAAGCTTTCGAGAACAAGCACAACCGCGTGCTGCCGAGCGCCAACTTCAAGTACGACCTGCGCGACGACCTGGTGCTGCGCGTGGCCGCCTCGCAGACCCAGACCCTACCGGACTTCTCGGCACTGGGTGCCTCGTCCTACGGTTCGGACCTGAACCGGACAGGCGGCGGCGGCAATCCGAAGCTGAAGCCGGTGGTGTCGACCAACTTCGATGCCAACCTGGAGTGGTACTTCATGCCGCGCGGCATGTTGTCGATCGGTGCCTACTCGATGCGCCTGAAGGACTACGTGGCCTTCAGCACCGAAAAGGAGATGCTGTTCAGCGAGCTGACCAACCGTCTCGAGGAATACAACATCTCCCGCCCGCGCAATGCCGACGGCAAGGTCCGCGGTATCGAAGTGGCCTATGAGCAGCCGATCGGCGAGTACTTCGGTGTCAATGCCAACTACACCTACGCCGATGGCAGCACCGACCACACCTGGGCCGACGGCAGCGACAACCTGCTGGGTACTTCGAAGAACACCTACAACATCGGTGCCTACTTCGAGAACGATACCTTCGGTGCACGCGTCAGCTACACCCGCCGTTCGTCGTTCCTGATCGGCCTGTCCGGTGCCAACCCGTACTACCAGGATGACTTCGGCACCCTGTCGGCGTCGCTGAGCTACAAGGCCACCGACTGGCTGAGCATCAGCTTCGATGCGCTCAACCTCAACAACCCGACCTACAAGTACTACCAGACCGCGGCCATCCCGACCTCGTTCTACAGCAACGGTCGCCAGTACTACCTCAACTTCCGCTTCAAGTACTGATCCAGCGGCGGCAATATCGCCGAGTCGTGCACGCACGCCGGGCCTGGGTCATTCCGGGCCCGGCGTTTTTCATGTATAGCGTTCATCGCACCGTTCCAAGGAGTCGTACCGATGGTCAAGCCTTCCCGCGCCCGGATGCGCAGCGCAGTGCTGCTGGGCAGCCTGCTCGCCCTGTTGCCGGCGTTGCCGGCACTCGCCGCCGATCCCACGCCCGCCGCTGAAGCACCCGGCCCACAGCTGCGCGCCGGCAGCTTGATGCTGATTCCGGCCCCGGCCACCGTGCAGCGCGGCCAGGGCAACGGCATCACCGTCCGCGCCGACACCGTGCTGCAGGCCGAAGGCGAAGCCGCGCAACGCGTCGCCAACCAGTTCGCCGACCTGCTGGCCCGCAGCGGCGGCCCGCGCCTTGCGCCGGCCAAGGGCACGGCGGCAGCCAAGTCGGGCAGCATCCGCTTCGAGATCGTGCCCACCTTCCGCGACAGCGGCGAAAGCTACACGCTGGAAAGCACCGCGCAGGGCGTGATGATCCAGGCCGGCAACGAAACCGGTCTTTTCTATGGCGCGACTACCCTCGCCCAGCTCGCCACCGGCGGCAGCAACGGGGTGCTGCCCGCGGTGCAGATCCAGGACGCGCCGCGTTTCAGCTGGCGCGGCTTCATGCTCGATTCCGCCCGGCACTTCCAGAGCCTGGACGAGATCAAGCGCGTGCTCGACGCGATGGCCGCGCACAAGCTCAACACCTTCCACTGGCACCTGACCGATGACCAGGGCTGGCGCATGGAGATCAAGCGCTACCCGAAGCTGACCGACGTGGGCAGCTGCCGGCTGCCCGCCGGTGATGGCGGCATTGATCCGGTCAGCGGCCAGGAGCATCCCTACTGCGGCTTCTACACGCAGGACCAGATCCGCGAGGTGATCGCCTATGCGGCCAAGCTGCATATCCAGGTGATCCCGGAAATCGATGTGCCCGGCCATGCCACCGCGGCGATCGCCGCGTATCCGGAACTGGGCTCGATCAATACCCCGCTGAAGCCGATCAGCGAATGGGGCGTGTTCCCGAACCTGTTCAACACCGAAGACAGCACCGTCACCTTCCTCGAGAACGTGCTGGAAGAAGTAATCGCGCTGTTCCCGGCGAAGTACGTGCACGTCGGTGGCGACGAGGCAGTGAAAGACCAGTGGAAAGCCTCCAGGCAGGTGCAGCAGCGCATGCGTGCGCTGGGCATCAAGGATGAGATGGCCATGCAGAGCCACATCATCAAGCGACTGGAGACCTTCCTGGAGGAGCACGACCGGCGCCTGATCGGCTGGGATGAAATCCTCGAAGGCGGCCTGCCGCCGCAGGCCACGGTGATGTCGTGGCAGGGTACCGAAGGCGGCCTGGCCGCCGCCAGCGCCGGCCATGACGTGATCATGTCGCCGGTCGGATACCTCTATCTGGATTACCTGCAGACGGCCTCGCCGAACGAGCCGCCGGGCCGCCCGACCCAGGTCAACCTCGGCAAGCTGTACAACTTCGAACCGGTGCCGGCCGAGCTGGCCGCCGACAAGCGCGGGCACATCCTCGGCCTGCAGGCCAACATGTTCACCGAGCACACGCGCACCTACGCACGCCTGCAGCACAACCTGTTCCCGCGCCTGGCCGCCGTGGCCGAGACCGGCTGGAGTACACCGGAGCATCGCGACTTCCGCGATTTCCTCGCACGCCTGCCCTCCCAGCTGCAGCGCTACCGCGCCTGGGGCCTGGCCTACGCGCAGACGCCGTTTGAAGTGGGTGTGGACTACACCGACAACCGAGCTGGCAACACCGTGACCGTGTCGCTGGCAAATCCGCTGGGCTATGAGGTGCGTTACAGCACCGACGGCCAGGCGGTGAGCGCGCAGTCGCCGCTGTACCAGCAGCCATTGACCGCGACGCTGCCCGCCACCGTGCAGGCCGCCGCGTTCTACCAGGGACGGATGCTGGCGGCGAAGCCGACGGTGGCGGCATTCACCACGCAGTCGCTGCTCAGTCGCCGCAGCGATGAGCTGCTCAGCTGCGTGGGCACGAAGGGCCTGGTGCTGCGCCTGGAAGACGACGGCCCGCGCGAGGGAACGCGTGCGGTGTTCAATGTCGACATCTTCCAGCCGTGCTGGCGCTGGCCGCAGGCACAGCTGGACGGCATCGGCAGCGTGGAGGTCCGCGCGGGCCGCATTCCGTACTACTTCCAGCTGGCCCACGACGAACCCAAGCGTCGCTTCGAGAAAGCCAAGCGGGCGCATGGCGAAATGCTGGTGCGTCGCGGCGACTGCAGCGGCAAGGTGCTGGCTGAAGTACCGCTGCCGGCCAAGCCGGATGCCGATGGCTTCGTGACCCTGAAGGCCACGCTGCCGAAGGGCACGCAGGGCACCGGTGACCTGTGCATCAACTTCACCGGCGACACGCGCCCGGCGATGTGGGTGCTGGATGAGGTGACGCTCAGGTAGGTGCCAACCTTGGTTGGCGCTTTGCGGCCGGATCCACGCATGGCGTGGATCTACTGTAGAGCCGAGCCCACGCTCGGCTGGCGCCTTCACCCCCAACCCCGCCTGGGGGCGCGGCGCAACCCCTCACTCCCCCCCCCCCCGCCCCCCCCCGCTGCCCCCCCGGGGTCAGCCCGTGCCTTATAAAAAACATATACGCCCGCCCACAAAAAAAATTTTTTAAAAAT
>NZ_JASJSI010000164.1:0-6623 GCF_030237085.1 Stenotrophomonas maltophilia group sp. Smal32 | reverse complement strand
CCCCCCCCATTTTAAACCACATCAACCACATAAGCCAATGAGCCCAGGGCTCGGGGGGCGGCTATTTGTTTAATATCCCTTGTGGGTCCAAAAAATGGTTTTTAAAAACACACCCCCGCCCCCCCCCCCCCCCCCCCCCCCCCCCCCCCCGCCCCCCCCCCCCCCCCCGCCCCCCACCCCCCCCCCCCCCCCCCCCCCCCCCCGCCGCCCCCCCCCCCCCCCCCCCCGATTTTTAATTGATCGGGCTACCACCCTTTATTAAAATTATTTTATCGTCGGCAGGGTCAGTTTTTTTTAAGTGTCGGAGTAGCGCTCAACCGGTGTTGTGGCGAGGGTGCATGGTGGGTTTGGGGCGGGTGCCCGCGCGGGTGGCTCGGCTCTACAGAGAGAAAGGTAAGTTACCCTGACCGTTCTACCGGAGACGCTGCATGACGCCCCGCTACGTGCTGGCCATCGACCAGGGCACCACCAGTTCGCGCGCGATCCTGTTCGACCGTGCTGGCGACGTCGTCGGCAGTGCGCAGCGCGAGTTCGCGCAGATCTTCCCGCAACCGGGCTGGGTCGAGCATGACCCGCGCGAGATCCTCACCAGCGTCTATGCCACGCTGACCGAACTGCTCACCCGCGAACAGATCGAACCGCGCCATATCGCCGCGCTGGGCATCACCAACCAGCGCGAGACCACCGTGGTCTGGGACCGCGCCACCGGCCAGCCGATCCACAATGCCATCGTCTGGCAGTCGCGGCAGAGCCACGCCATCTGCGAGCGGCTGAAGTCCGACGGGCATGAGGCACTGGTCCGCGAACGCACCGGCCTGCTGATCGACGCCTATTTCTCCGCTACCAAGGTGCGCTGGATCCTCGACCACGTGGAAGGTGCGCAGCAACGCGCCGAGCGTGGCGAGCTGCTGTTCGGCACCATCGACAGCTGGCTTGTGTGGAACCTCAGTGGCGGCCAGGCGCATGTGACCGACTACAGCAATGCCGCGCGCACCCTGCTGTTCAACATCCACACGCTGGACTGGGATGACGACCTGCTGGCGCTGCTGGACATACCCCGCGCGATGCTGCCGCAGGTACGCGATTCCAGCGCGGTGTATGCGCACACCCGGCCGCAGTTCTTCTTCGACCACCCGATTCCGATCGCCGGCATCGCCGGAGACCAGCAAGCGGCGCTGTTCGGCCAGGCCTGCTTCCAGCCGGGCATGGTCAAGAACACCTATGGCACCGGCTGCTTCATGCTGATGCACACCGGCACGCAGGCGGTACGATCCCGTAACGGCCTGCTGACCACCATTGCCTGGGGCCTGGATGGCCGTGTGGAATATGCGCTGGAAGGCTCGATCTTCATCGCCGGCTCGGTGGTGCAGTGGCTGCGCGACGGCCTGCGCATGATCGACCGTGCCAGTGACAGCCAGGCATTGGCCGCGCAGGTGCCCGACAGTGGTGGCGCCTACCTGGTGCCGGCGTTCGTCGGCCTGGGCGCCCCCTATTGGCGCAGTGATGTGCGCGGCGCGATGTTCGGCCTGACCCGCGGCACCCGCAAGGCGCACTTCGTGCGCGCAGCGCTGGAGGCGATGGCGTACCAGACCCGCGATGTGCTCGACGCGATGCAGTCCGATGCGGGCATCGCGCTGACCGAACTGCGCGCCGACGGCGGTGCAATCGGTAATGACTTCCTGGCCGGCTTCCAGGCCGACATCCTCGGCGTGCCGCTGCTGCGGCCACGGTTGACCGAGACCACTGCACTGGGCGCGGCCTACCTGGCCGGTCTGGCGGTGGGGTTCTGGACCAGCCGCGAACAGATCGCAGCGCAGTGGGGCCTGGACCGGCGCTTCGCGCCACAGATGGACGTGGCCCGGCGCGAGAAGCTGTATGCCGGGTGGCAGCAGGCCGTGGCGGCCACCCTCGCCTTCCACGTCGATTGAAACTGCAATGCCGTGCCGTGCCGTGCCCGGCTACAGTACGTGGGTTGCCCCTGTAGAGCCGAGCCATGCTCGGCTGCCGTTGGTGGGGCGCCGCAAAAAAGCAGAGCCGAGCGTGGGCTCGGCTCTACAGGGAAGGCAGTGTCGACCAAGGTCGACACCCAACATTTCAAATCAACAGGTCAGCCGCAATCAGAACGCCGGCAGCACCGCGCCCTTGTACTTGGTCTCGATGAAAGCCTTCACCTGCGGGCTGGTCAGGGCCTTGGCCAGCTTCTGCACGCGGGCGTCGTCCTTGTTGTCCGGCCGCGCGACCAGGAAGTTCACGTACGGCGAATCCTTGCTCTCGATCGCCAGCGCGTCCTGGGTCGGGTTGAGGCCGGCGTCCAGCGCGTAGTTGGTGTTTATCAGGGCCAGGTCGACCTGGTCCAGCACGCGCGGCAGCATCGCCGAGTCCAGCTCGCGGAACTTCAGGTTCTTCGGGTTGGCGATGATGTCGCGCTGGGTCGACAGGGCGTTGGTCGGGTCCTTCAGCGCGATCACGCCGGCCTTGTGCAGCAGGATCAGCGCGCGGCTGTTGTTGCTCGGGTCGTTCGGGATCACTACGTCGGCGCCTTCGCGCAGCTCGGCCAGCGACTTGATCTTGCGTGAGTACGCACCGAACGGTTCGATGTGCACGCCGATCACCTTCACCAGGTCGGTCTTGCGGTCGCGGTTGTAGGCATCCAGGTACGGTTCGGTCTGGAAGTAGTTGGCGTCCACCTGCTTCTGCACCAGCTGGTCGTTGGGCTGCACGTAGTCGTTGAACACGCGCACGTCCAGGTCCACGCCTTCCTGCTTGAGGATCGGCTTGACCACCTCGAGGATCTCGGCGTGCGGCACGGCCGTGGCAGCCACCACCAGCTTCTGCGAGGGTTCGCCGGACTTGCCACAGGCGGTCAGGGCCAGCGCAGCGGCAAGCAGGGGCAGCAACAGGGTCTTCTTCATGGGCGGAGGGGTTCTCGGGGGGAGTGTCAGGATTTTTCGTAGTTGCTCAGGGCCAGCTCGAGCAGCGCCTTGGCCTGCTCGCGCAGCATCACCGGCTCGACGATCTCGGCATCCGAGCCGTAGTGCAGCACGTCCATCAGCAGCTCGCGGGAGACGCTGTACGGCACCTTCAGTTCATAGCGGCCATCGGCCAGGAAGCGGCCCTGCTGCTTGGAGTGCCAGTGCTCGTCGGCCACCCAGCGCGCGGCCTTGGCACTGAACAGGATGGTCGCCCAGCCCTTCGGTGCGCCGGAGAAGATGCCGTAGCTGGCACCCAGCTGCTCGTCCAGCTCGCTGTCGGCCACGTCGCGGGCAGTACTGTCGACCACCCGCGCCTTGTGGATGCGGTCCACGGCGAAGCTGCGCAGGGCTTCGCGGTCATGGTCCCAGGCATCCAGGTACCAGTTGTCGCGGTAATGGGTCAGGCGCTGCGGCGAGACGGTGCGCTTGGTCGGCTCGTCGGTGGAACGGGCACGGTACTCGAACGCCAGCTGGCGGCGCTCCAGCACCGCCGAGGCCACGCTGCGGAAGCTGCCTTCATCGAACTTGCGTCCGCGGTGCGGGATTACCCGCACACGGTCCACCGGCCAGTTGGAGACACCGGCCTGGGCTGCCAGCAGGCTCTCGATACGCTGCTGCAGCGGCGCCAGCACCGAGGACAGCACGCCGCCGCCGGTCCGCGCCAGCAGGTGCTGCGAGGCCAGCAGGGCATGCAGCTCCTCCGAGCTGAGCCACAGGCCGGGCAGCTCGAAGCGGTCGCTCTCGTCGGCCTGGTAGCGGAAGCCGGCCTCGCCGTCGCCCTCGATCGGTGCCATCAGCGCATCGCGCAGGAAGGCCAGGTCGCGGTAGACGGTGGCACGGGAACAACCGAGCTTGTCCTGCAGGGTCGCCACCGTCACCGGATAGCGCGCGGACTTGAGCAGACGATGCAGGGCGGTGATGCGTTCGTATCGGTCCATACCCCCGATTATGTCCGAGTCGCGGGTCTTGTGTGGGACGTTTGGGCTATCGTGGTCGCCCCCACCCCCATGGAACGCCCGATGCGCCGGTTGCCCGCCCTGTCCCTGCTGGCCTGCCTGCTGCTGGCTGCCTGCGATCGCGCGCCGGCGCCGGCCAGCACCGGAGCCCCCGTGCCCGCAGCAGATCCGGCGCAGGCCGTATTGGGCGCCAGCCAGCGCTTTGCGGCCCTGAATAGTTTCCATGCCGAGCTGGAGGTGCTGGGCGCACCGCAGCCGGTACGCAGCGCCATGGACTTCGTCGCCCCCGACCGCTTCCGGGTGCAGACCCCGGGCGGGCCGCAGACGATCATTGGCGACACCATGTTCCTGCAGGCCGACGGCGCGATCCGCCAGGTTCCCACCCCGCCGGGCCTGCTGGAGCAGTGGCGCAATCCATTGCCGGCCGACGCCCTGCCTGCCGACCTGCAGGCCGAGGATCTGGGCAGCCAATCGCTGGATGGGATCCAGACCCGTCACTACCGCCTGCGCGGCGCGCAGCCCGGCGAACGCCTGGAGTACTGGGTGGACGCCCAGGGCCTGCCGAGGCAGATCGTGCGCAGCGGCGACAGCAATGGCCGCAGTTTCCAGCTGCGCCTGCGCTATTCGCGCTTCAACGACCCGGCATTGCGTATCGATCTGCCCTGAATGGGCGTTCGCGGCAACGTCTGCTGAAGCGCGCCTTGGATCGATTCGGACCGCCATCACGCTTCCAGTATCATCACCGGCTGTCAACCGCTTCGGAGAAGCCCCGATGTCCCTGCGCGTGTCCCTGCTGATCCCCCTGCTGCTGTGCGCGCCGCTCGCGTATGCACAGGATGCCTCCGAACTGGCGGCGATGTCTTCGCCGTGGAGCGGCAGTGGCGGCGAGCTCGGCTTCGCCTCGGCACGCGGCAACAGCAGCACCGAGAGCTTCAACGGCCGCCTGCGCCTGCGCTACACCGACGGCGACTGGGTGCACAGCATGGACCTGGCCGGCCTGCGTTCCAGCTCCAAGGTGACCGAGACCCGCGACGACGGCACCACCACCCGCCGCAACAACACCACCGCCAACCGCTACACCGGCAGTGCCGGCAGCGCGCTGCAGCTGGGCGAGCACCGCCAGCTGACCGCGACGGTACGTACCGAGCGCGACGATTTCGCCACCTACGACCGCCAGAGCTCGTTCGGCCTGGGTTACGGCACCCGCCTGTGGAACACCGAGCGCTTCTCGTTCGACGCGCAGATCGGCCCCGGTGTGCGCCGCACCCACAGCACCGAGGACGACCGCACCCGCACCGGCATGATCGGCCGCGGCCTGTTCGACATGAAGTACTCGCTGACCGACAACACCGACCTGGTCAACACCCTGCTGGTCGAATCCGGTTCGTACAACACCTTCGGCCAGAACGACTTCGGCGTGTCGGTGAGCATGAACGAGCATCTGGCGCTGAAGGCCGGCTGGCAGGCGCGTTACAACAGTGACGTGGCCGAGGACAAGCGCAAGACCGATACGCTGACCACGATGAACGTGGTCTACAAGTTCAAGTAAGCAGAACGGGCGCCAAGGCGCCCGTTTCTCTTTCCCGGTAGGCGCCCACCTTGGTGGGCACGATCCAGCGACCTCAGACGTTCAACAGCTCGCCGGCGCCATCGTCCAGCAGCAGCTTCGCCAAGCGCTGGCCCAGGCCTTCCGGGTCGCTGGCCGGACCCACGGCCTCGGCGCGCACCGCACGGCCGTCACTGGCGCTGCCGACCAGGCCCTGCAGGTGCAGGTCATCCCCCTGCCACTGCGCGATGGCCGCCACCGGCACGTGGCAACTGCCATGCAACGCACGATTCATCGCCCGCTCGGCTTCCACGCAGGCACGCGTAGCCGCATCGTCCAGGCCGGCGAACAGCGCCATCAGGCGCGCATTGCCTCCATCACACTCCACCGCCACCGCGCCCTGCGCCGGGGCCGGCAGCCACTGCGGCGGCTGCAGGCGCGCGACGATGCGTTCGCCCAGGCCCAGCCGTTCCAGCCCGGCCACCGCCAGCACGATGGCGTCGTAACCACCGTTGTCGAGCTTGGCCAGGCGGGTGTTGACGTTGCCGCGCAGGTCCAGCAGTTCCAGGTCCGGGCGCAGCGCGCGCAGCTGGGCCTGGCGGCGCAGCGACGAGGTTCCGACCCGCGCACCGATCGGCAACGCGTCCAGCGAGGCATACAGGTTGGAAACAAAGCCATCGGCCGGATCGTGGCGGGTCAGCATCGCCGGCAGCGCGAATGGCGCGTCCAGTTCCATCGGCACGTCCTTCAACGAATGCACCGCGCAGTCGGCCTCGCCACGCAGCATGGCCAGCTCCAGTTCCTTCAGGAACAGGCCCTTGCCACCGATGGCGGCCAGCGAGCGGTCGAGCACTTCGTCACCGCGGGTGCTCATCGGCACCAGTTCCACATGCAGGCCGGGGTGGGCCTGGCGCAGGCGGTCGGCGACGTGTTCGCTCTGCCAGAGGGCGAGCGGGCTCTTGCGGGTGGCGATGCGGACGGTTTCCATCCGGTCATTATCGCGCCTTCGGCGCGGATACGGCCAACGGCGGAGCCCCTCGTGGCTGGGGCTATCAAAGCAAAAGCCGTGCTTGGCCGGGGCGGCGGGGTCATGCGGGGACGCCGTGAACCCATCCGTGGGGGCTTGGCCGCGGCATCCATGCCGCGGAC
>NZ_JASJSI010000163.1:0-7001 GCF_030237085.1 Stenotrophomonas maltophilia group sp. Smal32 | reverse complement strand
GCTGCCATACGGGTTCAGAAATGCCCTCCGCGTTGTGAGCCGGCCGTGTACCGGTTAAAACAAAGATATGTTTAATATTAAATTCAAGATGCGTAAGCGCAAATACGTGGGTTTGCGTTTGTTTTTTTTTTTGCCGTGCCACCGCCCTTGGGTTGTGTTGGTTCGGGGGCGGTAGAAAATTTAGTGGGGCGGCAGGGGGCGTCAGCAAGGACGGTTGGGCGCAAGGATGCCGCCATGCAGCCCCCAGGGATGGGTTGAGGGCGTGTCCTGGCTGAGGCCCCCTGCCTCCCAAGCACAACAACAACTCGGCGCCAAACGCCTCAACCCCGCGCTTTACTCGGATTCACCAGATTCCCGAAGAAGATCGCGTTGATCAGCAGCCGATCCGTCCCGTGCCAGTACTTGCGGTGCGCCGGATCATCGGCAAACAGCACCACGTTGCCTTGCCCCTGCGCCGACACCAGCAGCCACGCACTACCCGCCACCCGCGTGCGGTTACGCTCGGACAGGTAGCCGTTCACCCGCGGCGGCGTGTCGATGCGCACCACCGTCGAGAACGGATTCGCGCTCGGCTGCAGCGTCACCGTGTTCTCCTTGTTGATCGCCAGCTGCCGGCGCGGCACGCCGAACGCCAACGGATGGCTGGTATCGACATCGGCACTGAGGATGTTGCCGCTGACCCGCTCGATCGCAGCGATGTCGCGCTGGTCGCCGAACGCACGGCGGCTCTCATCAGCAGCCTCTTCTTCCTTGCCAAGCTTTTCGCCGTCGGCAAGCTTCTGTTCGATCGCCCACTTCGATGCACTGCCGTAGGTCACCAGCGAGCCACCGGCCTGTACCCAGCGCTTCAAGGCAGTCACCGCCGATGCGTCAACGGCGGCATAGCTGCCGCCAGACAGCACGATCGTGGTGTAACGGTCCAGCGACACCTTGCCCAACTGCTGCGGATCCAGCTTGCTGGCCGGCAGGCGCAACTGCTGGTCAAGCAGGAACCAGGCCGAACCGATCTCGGTGGCCGCCACGCCCTCGCCCATCACCAGTGCCACCGCAGGCTTGCGCAGCGCCTTGACGCCATCGCTGCCGAGGTCGATGCCCTCGCGGCTGCGGCCGCTGGACAACGCATGCACCTGCACGCCGGCATCGCGTGCGGCAGCACTCACTGCATCCAGCAACGCCGTGCCCTGCAGTGGTTGTCCAGCCACCGGAATGACGATGCTGCCGGCGGCGAAGCCGGCCTCGCCCTGTGCGGTGGAAGCGGTGAACGGCTGGAACGTTGCGCGTGTGCTCAGGCCCTTGGCCTGCAGCACGGCCAGTGCACGCCCGGCGTTGTAGTCGCGCCAGTCGATGACATAGGCGAAGCCGGCCTGGTCACCCAGCACTGCGCCCTGCTCCGCTGGCAGCGCGGCCACGCGGGCGCCACCGTCGATGCGGCTGCGGCTGCCCGCGAAGGCCACACCATACGCCGGCGCGATCGCGTAACTGGTGCTGCCGTAGAACACATCCCCCTTGATCGGCGGTGTCTCTGCGAAGATCGAATGCACCAGGCGGAACTGCGCCTGCTGCACTGGCACCACATAGGCACTGCCCACCTCGAAGCGTCGCCCATCGATGGTCACCGCACGATCCAGCGCGCGCACCTCAATGCGATGCAGCAGCAACAGTTCCAGCAGGCGGCGGGTCAATGCCGGATCATGCGCATCTCCAAACACGAAGCTTTTCACCGGCTGCTGCGCGGCCTGCTTCAGCGCGCTCTGGAAGAACTGCTTCTGCAGGTCGAACAGCCCAGTGCGCTCGGCCACCGCGCCACGCACGGTGCCCAGCCCGGTGGCGACCTGGTTGCGGATGGTGAACGGGAAGGTCAGCAGGCCATTCACCGATTCCTGCACGCGGCCACGCGAACTGGCCTGCTCGACGGTCACACCGACCGCGCCGTGGAAGTCCGGATAGGTGGAGCCGTACACCGGCGAGAAGTTGTCGAAGTTCTCGCCCGTGTAGTACAGCGAACCCAGCGCATCCAGCGCCTGTGCGTGGTACTTGGCCAGGGTCTTGTTGAATTCATACGATGCCGCCGGAATCAACGGGCTGTGCATGCTCTTCGGCGAAGGCTCGAAGTAGTACGTGCTGTCCTTGCCCATTTCGTGGAAGTCGATCTGCACGTTTGGATGCCACTGATGGAACACCTCCACCTTCGGCCGCGAGTCCTGCTGGGTCAGCGCAAGCCAGTCGCGGTTGAGATCGGTGAAGTAGTGGTTGGTGCGGCCCTGCGGGAACGGCTCGACGTGTTCCTTGTCGGCGGGGTCGGCCGAGGCTGGATCGGACGCCCAGGCGTTGTGCCAGTTGGCGGCGCGGTCGCGGCCGTCAGGATTCTGCGCCGGATCGAACAGCACCACCGCCTGCTGCAGCCATTGCTGGGTTTCCGCGCTGCGGTTGGCCACCAGGTAGTAAGCGGTCAGCATCGCCGCTTCGGCGCTGGAGGTTTCGTTGCCGTGCACGCTGTAGCCCAGCCACACCACCACCGGACTGTCGCCGGCTGCGCTGCGCGGCTGAGCCGGATCGACCAGGGTCGCGTGCTGCTGGCGGAGCTGTTCCAGCCGCGCGTGGTTGCCCGCCGTGGTGACGGTGGCGATCAGCAGCGGGCGGCCCTCATAACTGCGACCGATCTCGCGCACGCTGACTTTATCGGAACGCTTCGCGAGTTCCTGGAAGTACGCCACCAACTGGTCGTGCCGGGTGTAACGACTGCCGATCGGATAGCCAAGGAACTGTTCCGGCGTGGGAATGGACGTATCGAACGCGGCCGCGTCGGTGGCCTGCGGGAAGAAGTACGCGCTCTGTGCCTGCACCGGCAGCGGCGAGGACAGTGCGGTGGCGGCGGCAAGCAGCAACGGAAGAACGGCACGGCGATGCAAGGACACGGTGACTCCCCTGGAACACAACGGCAGACAGTCACGCGGCCGGTCCCTTCAGGTGACCCGCCGCGGCGGATGGATCAGAAGCGGTAATCGAAGCCCAACGTGAAGTAGCGGCCACGCAGGTCGTACTGGCTGAAGTCGTACGGCGCGCGGATGCCCGGGAACGAGGCGTCGTATGGCGGCGTCCTGTCGGCCAGGTTCTGCACTTTTGCGTACACGGTCAGCTTGTCCACACCGGTGTAGGCCAGGTAGAGGTCGTACTGGCTGTAGCTGCCGACGCGCGTCTGCACGGCCTTGGCCGCGGTGCTCGCTTCCTGGCGGTAGCTGCTGGTGTAGTACCAGGTCACGGCTGCGTTGAAATCGCCATGCTTCCAGTCCAGCGTGGTGGTGGCCTTGTCCTTGGGCAGGGTCGCGCCCAGGTTGCTGCCGGCGTAGTCCACCAGCGGCCCACCGACCACGGTCGGGCGATGGTAGTCGCGCACGTGGGTGTAGGCCGAGGATACGGTGAAGTCGCCGAGCGCAGCGGTCGGAATGCGCTGGCGCAGTTCAACGTCGATGCCCGAGGTCTTCAGCTCGCTCAGGTTCTGGTAGCGGTTGTAGACCGCCTGCAGCTTGCCGCGCTCATCGCGCTGCACGGCACCGGCCACGTTGTCGTTGACCAGGGTCTGGGTGTTGTTGGTGCCGACCAGGTTGTCCAGCTGGATACGGTAGTAGTCCACGCTCAGGTTGGTGTTGGCCCACGGCGACAGCACCACGCCGAAGTTCACGCTTTTGGTGCGTTCGGGCTTCAGTTCGTTGTTGCCGACGGTGAAGAAGGTCGGGTTCTGGCGCGAGCCCGGCACGTCCGGATCACGCGGATCGACCACGCTGCCGTAGGCGATGCTGGTGCTGTTGGAGTTCTCCGACAGCGACGGTGCACGGAAGCCCTTCGAGGCCGACGCACGCACCAGCAGGAAGTCCAGCGGCTGCCAGCGCAGGCCGATCTTCGGCGAGAAGGCATCGCCGAAATCATCGTAATGGTCGGCACGCGCGGCGGCGGACAGCTCCAGCGTCGAAGCCAGTGGCACGTTCACTTCGGCATAGGCCGCACTGACCTGGCGCTTGCCGTGCACTTCGGCGATGGCCGGGCGCACCTGCAGGCCGGCGTCGATCTGCCACGGGTTGTTGGAATCGAGCTTCTCGCGGCGCCACTCGGCACCGGCGGCGAAGCCGATCTCGCCGGCCCAGGTGTGGCCCAGGCTGCCGGAAATCTTCGCATCGATGCCCTGCAGCTTGGATTCGGCCGGACGCAGCGTGGCGATGTTGATCGAGTCGCGCACCGACTGCGGCGTCGCCGCCGGGTTGAGCAGATTGTAGCTGCCCGAGGCCAGTGCATCGGCCAGCGCCCAGCGGTTGGCGAAGCCACCAGAGACGCTCTCGCGCTCGCTGCTGCGTGCACCGAACGCAGCCACTTCCCAGTCCCACGACGCGGTGGTGCCACGCAGGCCGAACACGCCGCGGTAGGCGGTGGAGCGGTTGGTCTTGATCGTGCCGCCGAGGTCGAAGAAGGTGTACTCGATCGGGATCGCACGGCCGTACGGGTTGTAAGGATTGTTGGCCGGCAGCAGCGACGACACCGGCTCCGCCAGGCCGGTGTTCGCGTTCAGTGCGAAGCGGCCACTCTCCAGGGTGAAGAACGGGCTGCTGCCGAACCACGCGGCACTCTTGATCTGGCTGTACAGCACTTCGCCGAAGGCTTCGACGCTGTCGCTCAGGCGGAAGGTGCCGTTGGCATAGGCCTGGTAGCGCTTGGTCGAGGGGATCAGCGTGGTGAACGGTGCCTGGTTGAAGCCGCAGGTGTCACCGGCCAGGCCGTCGATCGGTGCGCTGGCGACGCGGGTGGTACCGGCCGGGCAGTTGCCGCTGGCATCGAGCATCGGTACCGACACGCCGTTGACCAGGTAGCGCGCGCCCTTGGCCGACCAGCCGTTCCAGCGGCCACCGGGCTTGTCGGTGTAGATGCCGCTGCTGGTCAGGTTGCGCTCGTCCTGATCGAGGCGCTCGCGGTTGTAACCCTGCAGGCTGAAGAGGATGTTGTAGCCATCGGTGTCGAGGTCGCCGAGGCCACCGACGAACTTCAGGTTCTGCTCGTGCAGGCCGCCCTGGTCGGCGCCGCCGAAGCTGCCGCCGATCTCGGCGCCTTCGAAGTTCTGCCGGGTGATGATGTTGACCACGCCGGCCACGGCGTCGGAGCCGTACACCGCCGAGGCGCCGTCCTTCAGCACTTCGATGCGCTCGACCGCGACCAGCGGCAGCGCGTTGAGATCGACGAAGGTGTCGGACAGGCCACCGGCCGGGAAACCATAGTTGGCCAGGCGGCGGCCGTTGAGCAGCACCAGCGTGTTCTTCTGCGACAGGCCGCGCAGGCCGATGCCGGCCGAGCCGGACGCCCAACCATTGTTGGTGGTTTCGTTGCTGGCGTTGCCGGTGTTGGCCGAGATCGAACGCAGCACGTCAGCCACGGTGGCCTTGCCGGTCTGTTCCAGCTGCTGGCGGCCGATCACCTGTACCGGGTTGGAGGCCTCGGTATCGGTGCGCTTGATGTTGGAACCGGTGACGCGCACAGCGGCCAGGGTGCTGGCTTCGCCACTGGCATCGGCGGAGTTTTCGGCGGCGGCGGACAAAGGCGCGGCCAGAGCGACGGCCAGGGCCGCCACGAGCAGGGTGTGCTTGGGCATGACGATGTGGGGGAGGTGGTAAGGGCGATGAAGTTCCGCAGTAGTCCATGCCTGGCCGGGGTCCGGCCAATAACATCTCTTCATACGGATATAAGAGAAACTATCATCTCTTCATCCGGATGAAAAGACTTTCTTCACGAAAGACCAACATCCACTCAGGCTGCGCGGCTGCCCGCGGCGTACAATCGCGCCATGGAAATCTTCAAAGTCTTCATGCTCGAGGCGGCGCACCGCCTCCCCAACGTGCCGCCGGGGCACAAGTGCGCGCGCCTGCACGGCCACTCGTTCCGGGTGGAACTGAAGGTCGAGGGCAAGCCCGGTGCGCAGACCGGCTGGATCATGGACTTCGGCGACGTGAAGGCGGCCTTCCAGCCGATCTACGACCGCCTGGACCACCACTACCTCAATGACATTCCCGGCCTGGAGAACCCCACCAGCGAGAACCTGGCAGTGTGGATCTGGAATGAACTCAAGCCCAGCCTGCCGGCGCTGAGCGAGATCACCGTGCACGAAACCTGCACCTCGGGCTGCCGCTACCGCGGCCCTACCGTCTGATCAAGCCATTGATCTGAAAGGTTTTTCAAAGGCGCCCTGGGCGCCTTTGTTATTTTTGTTGCAATGCGGCATCAAGGGCGTATGCTGCAATGCATCAAGCCACTTCCTGATGCCCCATGGCCGCCGCCTTCAGCGATCGCTTCAGTGATGCCACCCGCCAGCTCGCAGCCGCGGCAACGCGCGCGAACCGGTTGGCGTTGGAGAACGCGGAAAGCATGTTCGGCGTGCAGCTGAAGGTGATGGAGCGCAACCTGACCGCGACCGGCGGCTGGCTGGGTGAACTGGCCCGCGGCGAAGATGCGGCCGGGACGCTCTCCAAGGGCGCGCAACTGTGGCAGGACAACCTGCAACGACTGGGCCAGGCCCAGCAGGACATGGTCGGTCTCGGCCTGCAGGCCAGCAAGGCCTGGTCCGAACTGGCGCAGGGTTACAACGCATCAACCGCGGACGCGAACAGTCACTGACGCGACGCAACGCTCATTGCATGGGTCCCTCCCCCCATGCAATCCGGACCCGGCAGATCCCTCCCTCTGCCGGGTCTTTTTTTGCCTGGCGTCCGGATTGCAGAGCACTTCTTCGTCTCACTTCTCTGCGAACTGATTGGCCCCGCCGGGGGGGGGGGGGGGGGGGGGGGGGGGGGGGGGGGGGCGGGGGGGGGGGGGGGGGGGGGGGGGGGCGGGGGGGGCGGGGGGGGGGGGCGCGCGGGGGGGGCGCTCCCGGGGCGGCTCTGGGGGGTCGGTGGCGCTCTAAGTCGGGCTTGTAAAGAGTCGGGTGAACCGAAGCGGTGCCGCCGGGAGGGTAGGGCTCGAGCAGGGTG
>NZ_JASJSI010000162.1:0-7173 GCF_030237085.1 Stenotrophomonas maltophilia group sp. Smal32 | reverse complement strand
TAGGTTTGCTTCGCACTTAAAGCCCACTCACCGTTGGGGGATGGGTGGCGGGTTGGGCGTGTGCCGTGAGGTGCGCACAGGGCATGTGCGGGGTTGGGCGTCCTCCCCAACCCGCCCGAGGCATGCCCCGCCCCCCCCCCGCCCCCCCCCCCCCCCCCCCCCCCACCCCGCCTTCGACAGTTCTCTGCGATCTGATGGTGGGTGTCGACCTTGGTCGACACACCAGGTCAGAGACCCTGCATCAATGCCATCTGCGCAGAGTGCGGGGCTTCGTCGTGGGCCGGCGCACGCTTGTGGTAGATGCCGTCGGCATCCAGTTCCCAGGCGTTGAGGTTGTCGTCCAGATAGTTCTGCAGGACTTCGCGGTAGACGCGCTTGGCCAGCTCCGGGTCCAGGATCGGGAAGCAGGTTTCCACCCGGCGCAGCAGGTTGCGTTCCAGCCAGTCGGCGCTGGCGCAGTACATCTCCGGTGCGCCGTCGTTGCCGAACCAGTAGACGCGGCTGTGCTCCAGGAAGCGGCCGACGATCGAACGCACGCGGATGTTGTCCGAGATGCCCGCTACGCCCGGGCGCAGGGTGCAGGCGCCGCGGATGATCAGGTCGATCTGCACGCCCGCCTGCGAAGCGGCGTACAGCGCGCGCACCACCTGCGGTTCGTTCAGAGCGTTCATCTTGGCGATGATCCGCGCCGGGCGGCCGGCGGCGGCGATGCGCGTTTCGCGCTCGATGCGGCCGAGGATGCCGGTGTGCAGGGTGAAGGGCGACTGCAGCAGGCGCTTGAGCTTCATCTTCGACGCCAGCCCGGACAGCTGCTGGAACAGCAGGTGCACGTCGTTGCCGATGTCCGCATCGGCGGTGATCAGGCTGATGTCGGTGTACGCGCGGGCGGTGCCGCTGTGGTAGTTGCCGGTGCCCAGGTGCACGTAGCGGCGCAGCTTGCGGCCCTCGCGGCGCACGATCAGCAGCATCTTGGCGTGGGTCTTGTAGCCGACCACGCCGTACACCACCTGCACGCCGGCCTCCTGCAGGCGATCGGCCAGGCCCAGGTTGGCCTCCTCGTCGAAGCGCGCGCGCAGCTCGACCACCACGGTCACGTCCTTGCCGTTGCGTGCGGCCTGGATCAGCGCGTCGACAATGAGCGAGTCCTTGCCGGTGCGGTACAGGGTCTGCTTGATCGCCAGCACGTTGGGATCGACCGCCGCCTGCCGGATCAGGTCCAGCACCGCGGTGAAGGCATCGAACGGGTGGTGCAGCAGCAGGTCCTGGCGCGAGGCTGTCTCGAAGATGCCGTCGCTGTCGCGCAGTGTGCGCGGGGTCATCGGCGGGTACTTCAGGTCCGGCTGTGCGATCAGGTCGTACAGCTGGATGATGCGGTTGAGGTTGACCGGGCCGTCGATGCGGTACACCGCGTTCTCGGTCAGGCCGAAGTTCTGCAGCAGGGTGCGCACGATCTCGCGCGGCATGTCCTGCGCGATTTCCAGCCGCACCGCCGGCCGGTAGCCGCGATCGACCAGTTCGTCGCGCAGTGCCAGCGCCAGGTTCTCCACTTCCTCCTCGTCCACCACCAGCTCGGAATTGCGGGTAACGCGGAACTGGTAGGCACCCTGGACTTCCATGCCCGGGAACAGCTCATCGACGAAGGTGGACAGCACCGACGACAGGAACACGAAGTTCTGCGATCCGCCGAGCTTCTCCGGCAGCTGGATGATGCGCGGCAGCGAGCGCGGCGCACGCACGATGGCCAGATGGCCGGCGCGGCCGAACGCGTCGGTGCCCTTCAGCACCACCACGATGTTCAGCGACTTGTTGAGGATCTTCGGGAACGGGTGCACCGGGTCCAGGCCCAGCGGCGACAGCACCGGCATGATCTCGTTGCGGAAGTACGCGCGCAGCCAGCGCTTCTGGCGGTGGTTCCACGAATGCCGGCCGAGTACGCCGATGCCGGCCTCCATCAGTGCAGGGCGCAGCGTCTCGTTCCAGCAGCGGTACTGCTGGTCCACCAGTTCGGCGGCACGGTCGTGGATGGCGTTGAGGATGGCCTGCGGGCTCATCCCGTCCGGTGCCGGCGGCAGGCCGAACTCCTGCGCGTGGCGGACGGCGGCGGCACGGATCTCGAAGAACTCGTCCAGGTTGGTGCAGGAGATGCACATGAAACGCAGGCGCTCCAGCAGCGGCACCTGCGGATCCATCGCCTGGGCCAGCACGCGGAAGTTGAAATCCAGCTGCGACAGTTCGCGGTTGATGTAGAGCGCCGGGTCGCGCAACGGATCGTTGTCCGGGCTCACGGGGAGGGGGAGGGATCCGAGGCTGCTCATGGCGTCATTCTTCGATGGAAGTCAGGGGGGCGGACTCGCGCGGGCGCACGTGGTCGGCATCGAAATGGCAGGAAAACACCGAGCCCTTGCCGACCTCGCTTTCAATCTCCAGCCGCGCGTGGTGCAGGCCGAGGATGTGCTTGACGATGGACAGGCCCAGGCCGGTACCGCCGCTTTCGCGGGAACGGCTGCTGGAGACACGGTAGAAACGTTCGGTCAGGCGCGGCAGGTGGGTCGCCGGGATGCCGTAACCGGAATCGCGCACCGCCAGCACCGCGCCGTCGCCTTCGCGGCGGAATTCCACCGCGATGCGGCCACCGGCCGGGGTATAGCGCACCGCATTGGTCACCAGGTTGGAGAAGGCGCTGTGCAGTTCCTTGGTGGAGCCCTGCAGGTCGACGCCGGCCTGATCGTCGATGCTGATCTGGTGGCGGCCCTGGCTGTGCGCTTCGGCCTCGCGGCGCAGCGTGGCCAGCATCGGCTGCATGGCCACGGTCTCTTCCTCGCTGTGTTCCTGCGATTCCAGCCGCGACAGGGTCAGCAGGTCTTCCACCAGCTGGGCCATGCGCTGGCTCTGCTTGCGCATTTCTTCCAGCATCGGTCCGGTTCCCGGGAAATCCTCCGGGTCCATCATGTCCAGGTAGCCGTGGACCACGGTGAGCGGCGTGCGCAGTTCGTGTGAAACGTTGGCGACGAAGTCGCGGCGCACCTGTTCCAGGCGCAGCAGCTTGCTGACGTCGCGGGCGATCAGCAGCCAGTAGTCCGACGAATAGGGGATCAGGCGCAGGTTCAGGCGGATCGCCGGATCGACCGGCGAGGGCACGTCCAGGATCGGCTCGGCATTGCGGCCGCCGGCCAGCCAGTGGGCAAGCGGCATCGGCTGCAGGCGTTCGACCAGGGCCTCGCCGAGGTCGCCCGGATGATGCAGGCCGAGCAGGGCGGTGGCCGCTTCGTTGAACCACTGCACGCGCTGGCTGTTGCGGTCCAGCACCACCACGGCGTCGGGCAGCGCGGCGGCGGCGGCGCGGTAGCTGCGCAGCATGTCGAGCAGGCGGCGCTTGCGGACGCGCATTTCCACCTGGTTGCGGTACAGCAGGCGGTCCAGCTCGTTCCAGACGCCGGTGCCTTCCTCGGCGGTGTCCCAGCGCTGGCGCGCGGTCAGCCGGCGCAGCACGCTGCGCAGCCGCCAGTAATGCCAGGCCAGGGTGGCCAGCGCGCCCAGTGCGATGCACAACCACAGGTGACCCGTGAACCACCCCACCAGTCCGGAGAACAGCAGTACCGCGGCAACGGTGGCCAGGGTCTTCAACCAGGCAGAGCGGATGTGGCGGGGCATTGCGATCTCGTCGTTGAGGTGCGGCGGTTCACTGGGGTGAACCGAGGGTTATAGCAGAGTTGCCGGCGCCGGCACCCGCGGGTGCGTGGCGCCGGCACGACGAGACTCAGGTGGCAGTGGAGAAGCGGTAGCCGGCGCCGCGCACGGTCTGCACCATGTTCTCGGCGTTGAACGGTTCCAGCGTCTTGCGCAGGCGGCGGATGTGCACGTCGATGGTGCGCTCCTCCACGTACACGCTGCCGCCCCACACATGGTCCAGCAGCTGGGCGCGGGTGTAGACGCGCTCGGGGTGGGTCATGAAGAAGTGCAGCAGGCGGTATTCGGTCGGGCCGATCGGCACCGGCTGGTCGTTGGCGAACACGCGATGGGCGGCGCCGTCGATGCGGATCGGGCCCACCGCCACGCTGCCGTCTTCGTCGTCCTCGCGGGCGCGGCGCATGACCGCACGGATGCGGGCCAGCAGTTCGCGCGCCGAGAACGGCTTGACCACGTAGTCGTCGACACCGGCTTCCAGGCCACCCACGCGGTCGTTCTCTTCACCGCGGGCGGTCAGCATGATGATCGGCACTTCGCGGGTCAGCGTCTCCTTGCGCCAGCGGCGGGCCAGATCCAGGCCGCTGGTGCCGGGCAGCATCCAGTCCAGCAGGATCAGGTCGGGAACGCGGTCGGCGATCGCGGTCTGGGCCTCGCGGGCGTCGCCGGCGTGGACCGGTTCGTAATCGCCCTTGCGCAGGGCGAAGGCGACCATTTCACGGATCGCGGGCTCGTCATCGACGATCAGGATGCGTTTCTGCACGAGGACACCGTAGGGCTCGGTTACTGGAGTGGTGCCAGTAGACTACGGTTTGATGACATGTTTGTGACTGCCTGGCCGGAACCGGTCGGGATTGCCATCGACCGGTCATGCAGCACTCAGCGGCGGTCCAGGTCCGGGTCCTGCACGCCCTGGCGGCGCAGCTCCAGCACGGTGGGGGTGATCGCCTCGATGCGCGCATCCACCCGCGCCCGGCCCACATAGTCCAGCGCCGGGTTGCGCTTGAGCGCCTGCAGCTGCATCAGCGACTGCTCCGGGCGGCCGCTGAGGAAGGCGGCCTCGGCATAGGCCTCGCTGGCGCGCACGCTGTCACCGGCCAGCTCGCTGGCACGGGCGTATCGCTGCTGGAAGACCGGATCGTTACCACTTTGCGACAGCAGGGGCCGCAGCATGGCCTGTGCGCGCTGGCCGGCCTCGCGGGTGCCCTGTTCGTTCAGGATCTCGGCATAGGTCAGGGCCACGGGCCGGCTGTTGGGGTGCTCGCGCAGCAGCTGCTCGAAACGGGTGTTGGCCTGCGCCCCCAGCCCGGCACGCGATTCGGCCTCGCCCAGGCCCAGTGCCAGCCACAGGTTGTCCGGGCGGGTCTGCAGCAGGCTGGTCAGGGTCTGCCGGGCCTGCGTGGCACCGCTGCGGCCGCCGCGCATGACCGCCAGCGCCTGGCCGTAGCGCTGTGCATCGTTGAGGCCGTCCTTCTGCCGCTTGGCCATATCTGCGTATTCGCGCTCCAGCTCGGCGGTGGAATCGGCGCTCAGCACCCGCAGGCGTTCGCGTGCCCACTCGAAGTCGCCGCTGGCGCCACGGGCCAGCTGGCCGACCGGAATGCGCAGCACGCTGCTGGGCAGCAGGGGGTTGTTTCCGCGCAGCAGCGGCTCGGCCAAGCCCGGGTCGGCCGGATTCACCCGTTCCCTGCGCTCGCCGCTGGGGGTGCTGGTGGTCAGCAGCACCGTGTCCTTCTTCATCTGCTCGGCGCGGGCCTTGGCCTCGCTGATGCGGGTGATGTTGACCGGGTGGGTGCGCAGGAACTCGGGCACGCTGTAGCCGCCCTCGTTGCCGCGCATCGCCGCCGACATGCGCTCGAAGAAGCCGGCCATCGCGTCCACGTCATAGCCGCTGCGCGACAGGGTGCGGATGCCGAGGCGGTCGGCCTCCGATTCGTTGGAGCGGGTGTAGTTGATCTGCCGCTGCTGCATCAGGCCCATGCCCGAGCTGATCGCGGCCATGGTCGCATTGCCCGAGGAGGTGCTGTTGCTGGCCTGGGCAGCCACCACCGCCGCCAGCATGCCCAGCAGGATCGGAATCTGGTCGCGCTGGGCGCGCTCGACCCCGCGCAGCACGTGCTGCTGGGTGACGTGGGCGATTTCGTGGGACAGCACTGCAGCCACCTCGTCCTCGCGTTCGGCGGTCAGCACCAGGCCGGCATTGACCCCGATGTAGCCGCCCAGCGTGGCGAAGGCGTTGATCTGGCGGTCCTTCATCACGAAGAAGGTGTAGGGCTGGCGCGGCTGGTCGCTGTTGGAGCCAAGCCGGGTGCCCATGGTCTGCAACCAGTCGTTCACCAGCGGGTCGTCCAGCAGGTAGCCGTAGTTGCGCAGCTCGCGCAGCATCATCGCGCCGTACTCGGCCTGGCGCGCCGGGGTCAGAAGCTCGCCGGCCGAGGAACCGATGTCGGGCAGCTTCTCCTGGGCCTGGGCCAGCGGCATGGCCAGGGCCAGGGTGACGGCGGTAGTCAGCAGCAGGGCTCGCAAGCAGAAGATCCTCGGGCAGGGCGCGCCAAGCGTGGCAGGGCAGGGGGCAACCATTCGTTAATCCACAGTGTTGCGTCGGTGGCGTGGAAATTCCAGCGCACCGGTACCATATGTAGACCGTCGATCCATCGTGGAGTTTCCCGTGACAGCCCAGACCGCCGGCGGTGCCCCCGCCATCACCATCTATTCCACCGCCGTCTGCCCGTATTGCGTGGCCGCCAAGAACTTCCTGAAGAGCAAGGGCCAGCAGTGGACCGAGGTCCGCATCGACCTGGACCCGGTCGAGCGCGAGAAGATGATGGCGCTGACCCGTCGGACCAGCGTGCCGCAGATCTTCGTGGGTGATGTCCATGTCGGCGGTTACGATGACATGATGGCCCTGCACCGTGAAGGCAAGCTCGAGCCGCTGCTGGCCGGGCAGGGCCAGGCATGAGCGCGGCCGACGACGGCAGCAAGGACCGCATCGCCGAGTTCACCGATTTCCGCAAGCGCATGAACGAGCGCATCCTGGGCGAACCGAACCAGGTGGTGCGGCGCTTCTTCGCACTGGACACGCAGACCTACCAGGCCGGCGCGCTGGACGTGAAGACCAAGGAACTGCTGGGCCTGGTGGCCTCGATGGTGCTGCGCTGCGACGACTGCATCAGCTACCACGTGGCCCAGTGCAAGGACGCCGGGGTGACCCGCGAGGAGTTCTTCGAGACCTTCTCGGTCGGCCTGGTGGTCGGCGGCTCGATCGTGATCCCGCACCTGCGCCGCGCGGTCGACTTCCTCGACCAGCTCGAAGGCGGCGCCGCCGCCCCGGCAGCGCACGAGCACTGAGGGGTAGTGGCGGGGCGGGGGCGGGCCTCCCCCTTAAACTGCGAGCGCGGGGGTGGCGGGCCCCCCGCGCCCCCAACCGCCCCCCCCCGCGGCCGGGCCCCCCCTACAAAAAAAAATACTGCACCAATTTTTTTTTTTATT
>NZ_JASJSI010000161.1:0-7189 GCF_030237085.1 Stenotrophomonas maltophilia group sp. Smal32 | reverse complement strand
CCGCCCCCGCATGCTGCTGTCCGTCGCCCTGATCGGCCTGCTGGCCGGCTGCGGCGGTGATCCGGTCCGCCCCACGCCGCCGCCGGCCCCCACCGTGGTGCCGCAGGCCAAGCCGGTGAAGATCGGTATCGCGCTCGGCGGTGGCGCGGCCAAAGGCTTCGCCCACATCGGCGTGATCAAGATGCTGGAAGCCAATGGCTTCGAGCCCGCGGTGGTGTCCGGCACCAGTGCCGGCAGCGTGGTCGGCGCGCTGTATGCCAGCGGCATGGACGCGTTCCAGATGCAGAGCAAGGCGGTGGCGCTGGATGAAGCCAGCATCCGCGACGTGCGCCTGTTCTCCGGTGGCCTGGTGCAGGGCCAGAAGCTGCAGGACTACGTCAACGAACAGGTCGCCAACCGTCCGGCCGAACGCCTGAAGAAGCCGTTCGCCGCCGTCGCCACCCAGTTGGAAACCGGCGAGCGGGCGATCTTCGTGCGCGGCAACGTCGGCCAGGCGGTGCGCGCGTCGAGCAGCATTCCCGGTGTGTTCGAGCCGGTGAAGATCGGCGGTCGCAACTACATCGATGGCGGTGTGGTCAGCCCGGTGCCGGTGGATGCCGCACGCCAGCTCGGCGCCGACTTCGTGATCGCCGTGGACATTTCCAGCAAGGCCAGCGGCAAGGCACCGACCGACATGCTGGGCATCGTCAACCAGTCCATCTCGATCATGGGCCAGCGCCTCGGCGAGCAGGAACTGGCACGCGCCGACATCGTCATCCGCCCGAAGGTGCTGGACATCGGCGCTGCCGATTTCAGCCAGCGTGGCACCGCGATCCTGGAAGGCGAAAAGGCTGCGATGGCGGCCATGCCGCAGATCCGCGCGAAGATCCAGCAGCTGCAGCGCGCGCGCGCCGCCGCAGCGGCACCGGCGCCGGTGGCCGCACCGAAGTGCGAGGAAGCCTCGCGCCTGGGCAAGCTGATGGGCCGCAAGGACAAGTGCTGATCCGTTGGTGCCTGGCCACCGGGCACGCCTGGTGGCCGCTCAGGGCTCCAGCTGCGACAGCGGCAATGCCTGGAATCCCTTCACCGTGCGCAGCACGAAGCTGGAATTGGCATCGGCCACGCCGCCGGCATTGAGCAGCCGGTCCAGCAGGAAGTGCGAGAAGTGCTCCAGGTCGCGCACGTAGACGTGCAGCAGGTAATCCATGTCGCCGGTCAGTGCATGGCAGGCCACCACTTCATCCCACGCTTGCACGCTGTCCACGAAGTGGCCGATGGCGGCTTGGTCGTGTTTTTCCAGCTGCACGCGCACGAAGGCCTGCAGGCCCAGGCGCAACTGCCGCGGTTCCAGCCGCGCGCCGTAGCCGACGATCACACCCTCGCTTTCCAGCCGCTGCAACCGCCGCAGGCAGGCCGAAGGCGAGAGATTCACCCGCGCCGCCAGTTCGGCGTTGGTGGCGCGCCCATCCCGCTGGATTTCAGCCAGCAGGCGTATATCCGTGCGATCGAACTGGACTTCTCCGGCCATTGTTGCCCCGCAACATGGTGAGTACGCAAGGATATTGCGCCAACAAGGCCAATCGGCGCAACTTTTGCAACCCTGTTGCGCGGGCTCTGGCCTAGCATCGTAGGTATCCCGTCAAGGAGTGCCCCATGGACCTCGCCCAGCCCCGCCGCGTCGAACACCAGCAGACCGACAAGGGCTACGTGCCGGTGTACACCACCGCGCTCGTCGAGCAGCCGTGGGACACCTATAGCGCCGACGACCACGCCACCTGGAGCACGCTGTACCAGCGCCAGCGCGAACTGCTGGTCGGCCGCGCCTGCCAGGAATTCCTGGACGCGCAGGACGAGATGGGCATGAGCGCGCACATGATTCCGCGCTTCGACCAGCTCAACGAAGTGCTCGGCGCAGCCACCGGCTGGACCCTGGTCGGCGTCGAAGGCCTGCTGCCGGAACTGGATTTCTTCGACCACCTGGCCAACCGCCGTTTCCCGGTGACCTGGTGGATCCGTCGCCCGGACCAGATCGACTACATCGCCGAGCCGGACCTGTTCCACGATCTGTTCGGCCACGTACCGCTGCTGATGAACCCGGTGTTCGCCGACTACATGGAGGCGTACGGGCGCGGCGGCGTCAAAGCGCACGCGATCGGCCCGGATGCGCTGCAGAACCTGACGCGCCTGTACTGGTACACGGTGGAGTTCGGCCTGATCGATACGCCCGAAGGCCTGCGCATCTACGGTGCCGGCATCGTGTCGTCGAAGGGCGAATCGCTGTACTCGCTGGAATCAGCCGCGCCCAACCGCATCGGCTTCGACCTGCAGCGCATCATGCGCACGAAGTACCGCATCGACACGTTCCAGAAGACCTACTTCGTCATCGACAGCTTCGAACAGCTGATGCAGGCGACGTCGCCGGACTTCACCCCGATCTACGCGGCACTGGCCGACCAGGCGCACCTGCCGGCCGGTGACGTGCAGAGCGATGACCGCGTGTTCCAGAAGGGCACGGGGGAAGGCTGGGCCGACGGCGGCGACGTGTAAGCACACAACGCGCATGGCTTCGCACTGAAAACGGCGCACATGGGTGCGCCGTTTTCATTGATGTCTGCACCGCTGCGCCGTCGCGGCGGCGCAGGCGAGGGCAGGGTACTCAGGCGTCCACGGCCCGGCAGGAACCGCGCACCATCAGCTGTGGATGCACGCTGGCCGCGGTCGGTGCATCCGGTACTTCGGTCTGCACCAGCATCGCCGCCGCCATGCGGCCGATGTCGGACACATGGCGGCGCACCGAAGTCAGCGGCGGCCACAACCGCGAGGCCAGCGGGCTGTCGTCATAGCTGACGATCGACAGCTGCTGTGGCACGGCAATTCCCACACGCAGCGCAACCTGGTAGACACCGGCCGCCATCTCGTCGTTGCCGGCGAAGATCGCGCTGGGGCGTTGCCCGCCCATCAGCAGCCGCTCGGCGGCATGCACGCCGGACTCGAAGGTGTCACCGGCTTCCAGCACGCGTTCGCCCGGCAAGGTCAGCCCCACCTGGGCCAACCGCTCAAGGAAGCCATGCGTGCGCTCACGCGCCGCGCGCCGGTCTCCGGGCCCTGCGATCACCGCGATGTCACGATGGCCGAGCGAGAGCAGGTAACCCGCTGCTGCCGCCGCGCCATCGCGATCGTGGGTGACCACCGCCTGCACTTCATCCTCCGACGCATGTGCGTTGATGCGCACGTAGCGGCAATCGATGTCGTCCAGCATCTGCGCGAGCGCAACCGATTCGGATGCACGCGGGCCGAGGATCACCCCATGCAGCTTCTGCTGCTGCACGAAGCGGCGCACGCCGTGCGCGCATTCCGGATCCTGGCTGTCGCAGGGATGCACCACCAGCTCATAACCGGTGCCACGCAGCGCTTCCAGCGCGCCATGCTGCAGGTCAACGATGCATTGGGCACCCGGGTCGTCATACACCAGGCCGATCAGGAAGGAGCGGCGGAACGCGAGCCCGCGCGCCAGAGGGTCGGGCACGTAACCGACCTCGCGCATCAACGCCTCGACCTTGTCGCGGGTGTCTTTGCGCACCAGCGGCGAGTTGTTGATGATTCTTGAAACCGTTTTCTTGGAAACTCCCGACAGTCGTGCGATGTCGTTGATCGTGGCAGCCTTGCCTTTCGATGCCGGCAACGCGGCATCGCTCATATTTCGCACTGACATGTATAGAACCAGGTAAGTCGGAGAATTCTAGCCTTGCGCCCGTCGGGCGCGAAGTTGCGGAAGGTCGCAGCTGGAGCGGCACAGACCGTGTTCGACACGTTCCACCGCGTGAGGTTCCATTGTGATCGCTCTACTGCATTTGCATCTGAACCGTTTTTCACGCGCGCTTGCCATGAATGCGGGTGCGACGCGCGCGATCACCAACATTCCCTTAACCAGGCTCCGCTACAGTCGGGGCATGGACCTGCAGACTTCTCCGTTTCCGGCGTTCCGTGGCCGCGACCGGTTGATCGCCGCAGTCGACGCGGCGATGACCTCCGGTGATGCCGAGCGCATCACCGCCGACCTGCAGCTGGCGCTGCAGGAAGCCATCGCGGACAGCCGCATCGAGTTGCCCGAATGCGTGCACCGTCCGGTCAGTGATCATTACGCGCGACGTCCGCTGTACCACAGCCGCGAACACGGCTACAGCGTGATTGCCATGAGCTGGGGCCCAGGGCAGGGCACGCCGCTGCACGACCACGATGCCATGTGGTGTGTGGAGGGCGTGTGGTCGGGCGAGCTGGAGATCACCCGCTATGAACTGCTGGAGTGCGCCGGCGAGCGCTGGCGCTTCCGCCGCCATGCCGTGCTGCGCGGCGGCGGCGGCAGTGCCGGCAGCCTGATTCCACCGCATGAATACCACACCCTGCGCAATGCCAGCGATGAGGCCCTGGCCATTTCGGTGCATGTGTACGAAGCGCCGATGGAACGTTCGGCGGTGTTCGATCCACTTGGGGGTGACTGGTACCAGCGCCGTATCCAGGCGTTGCAGGCCGATCCGGCCTGAGCCGGGCAGAGGGCAGGGCAGCGGACAGCGCCTTCGCAGCGCGCATGGCATCATGCGCCGCTGCGCTGCCGGACCCGGCGGCGATCCGCAATGCCCCGTCGGGCAAGGAGCAAGACCATGTCCAGCGCTGATCCGCGCCTGCGCGCGCTGTTGAAGCTGGCACCGGTGATTCCGGTGTACACCCCCGAAGACGTGAATGAAGCCGTCGAGGTAGCCCAAGCACTGTTCCGCGGTGGCCTGCCGGTGATCGAAGTGACCCTGCGCACGCCGCAGGCACTGGACGCCATCAAGGCCATGGTCGAGGCCGTGCCGGACGCAGTGATCGGCGCCGGTACCGTACTCAACGCCGCGCAGATGCAGGCGGCGAAGCAGGCCGGCGCACGTTTCGCGGTATCGCCCGGTGCAACGCCGATGCTGTATGCCGCCGCGCGCGATGCCGACCTGCCGTACCTGCCCGGTGCCGCCACCGCATCCGATCTGATCCTGGGCCTGGAGCACGGCAAGGACACCTTCAAGTTCTTCCCGGCCGTGCAGGCCGGCGGTGCCGCGCTGCTGGCCGCCTGGAACGGTCCATTCGCCGACGTGCGCTTCTGCCCGACCGGCGGCATCAGCGCGCAGACCGCGCCGCAGTTCCTGCACCTGCCCAATGTGCTGTGCGTGGGCGGTTCTTGGCTGACCACCCCGGCGCTGCTGCAGACCCGTGACTGGGAGGCGATCGAGCGCCTGGCGCGCGAGGCATCGGTGCTGGCCAGCTGAACACGCTGCAAGAATCTTCAAAGGTTTGATCGTGATCAAAGCGCCGGCCTCGAGCCGGCGTCATTCTGTGGGCAAGCGCACTGCGGAGATCCGAACATGCAATCCACCATGAAGGCCGCCGTCGTACGCGAGTTCGGCAAGCCACTGGTCATCGAGGAAGTCTCGGTACCGCGCCCGGGGGCGGGCGAGGTGCTGGTCAGGATCGAGGCCTGTGGCGTCTGCCACACCGACCTGCACGCCGCCGAGGGCGATTGGCCGGTGAAACCGAACCCGCCATTCATCCCCGGCCACGAGGGCGTGGGGCACGTCGTGGCCGTGGGAGGCGGGGTAGGGCACGTCAAGGAAGGCGACAGGGTCGGCATCCCCTGGTTGTACTCGGCGTGTGGCCATTGCGAACACTGCCTGGGTGGCTGGGAAACGCTGTGCGAAACGCAGCGCAATACCGGTTACTCGGTCAACGGCGGCTTCGCCGAGTACGCACTGGCCGATGCCAACTACGTCGGCCTGCTTCCGAAGGAAGTGGGCTTCATCGAGATCGCGCCGGTGCTGTGCGCCGGCGTGACCGTCTACAAGGGCCTGAAGGTCACCGACACCAAGCCCGGTGACTGGGTGGCGATCTCCGGTATCGGCGGCCTGGGCCACATGGCGGTGCAGTACGCCCGCGCAATGGGCCTGAACGTGGCCGCGGTGGACGTGGACGACAGCAAGCTGGCGCTGGCGCGGCAGCTCGGTGCGCAGGTCACCGTCAACGCGCGCACCACCGATCCGGCCGCGTTCCTGAAGAAGGAAATCGGCGGCGCGCACGGCGCCCTGGTCACCGCGGTTTCACCGAAGGCATTCGAGCAGGCGCTGGGCATGGTCCGCCGTGGCGGCACCGTGTCGCTCAACGGCCTGCCGCCGGGCAATTTCCCGCTGGACATCTTCGGCATGGTGCTCAACGGCATCACCGTACGCGGCTCGATCGTCGGCACCCGGCTGGATCTGCAGGAATCGCTGCAGTTCGCCGCCGAAGGCAAGGTCGCGGCCACGGTCAGCACCGACCGCCTGGAAAACATCAACGACGTGTTCGCGCGCATGCACGCGGGCACCATCGAAGGCCGCGTGGTGATCGACTTCGCCGCCTGACCGCCTGTGCATGGCCGCCGCTGCTCCGTACCCCTCTCCCACGGGCACGGCGGCCATGCCGATCCATCGGTAGTGCCGGCCGCTGGCCGGCAACCGCGGATGCGCCGCACAGCCGTACAATGCGCGCATGCCCGGCCTGCTCAAGACCCTGTTCCTGTCCATCGTCGCCCTGATCGGCGGCGTGCTGTCACTTGCCCTGGTCAGCAGCGTCGCCAGCTGGCTGCCGCCGCTGCTGGGCCTGTCGCCGGGCAACAACAGCATGCAGCTGGGCTGGGACCTGGCCTTCAGCGTGCTCGGCGGCATCGCCGGCATCGCCTTCGCCACCTACTACGCACCCTGCTGGCCGCGTTCGCACGGGTTCTCGATCTGGTCGCTGATCGCGCTGGGCTGCGGCTACGCGGTATGGGCCGCAGGTGCGGATTTTCCCCTGTGGTTCGTCATTTCGCTGCTGGCATCGCTGCCGTTGCAGCTGCTGGTGGGCTGGTGGTTCGGGCGTCGTGCGTCGCGGAACGCAACGTAGCGCCGCATCTGTAGAGGCGAGCCCCTGCGCCGGGTTGAATGACAATGACACACGGACCCGACCAATGGGTCGGCTCTAAAACTACAATCGCGGGAGCGTCTTGTTAAACCTGTAGAAAACCAGCCAAGGGTCCTGTGTCTTAAAAAAAAAAACGACCCCCCCACACGGCATCCTATCTGGGTTTGCGTCTTCTTGTTGAAAAAATAGGGGGGGGGGGGGGGGGGGGGGGGGGGGGGGGGGGGGGGGGGGGGGGGGGGGGGGGGGGGGG
>NZ_JASJSI010000160.1:0-7405 GCF_030237085.1 Stenotrophomonas maltophilia group sp. Smal32 | reverse complement strand
TTTTGTTATATTTTTTTTTTAAAAAAAAAAACACAAGGTGGGGGTTTTGATTTTTTTTTTTGTGTTTATTTTTAATTGTTTGTTGGGGTGGGGGGGGAGGGTGGCTCCCCGAACGTTTTATGTAACAAAAATATTAAATTTTGTTTTTTGGAGTTGTGGTGGGTGTTTTGTTTTTATAAAAACACACATAAAAACGGGGTTGGGGGGCGAATAGAGGCCCAAAACCCCCCCCCCCCCCCCCGCCACCCCCCCCCCCCCCCCGCCGCTGACAGGTTCCTGCTGCTGTTGGTGGGTGCCGACCGTTGGTCGGCACGGGATCGGATCCCTGCTTCTGCTCTGGTAGGTGTCGACCTTGGTCGACACGATGTGTGCGGAAAAATTCTTTGCCCATGAAAAAGCCCGCCGGATATCGGCGGGCTTTTTCGTTTGCAACCTTGGCGTGGCGATCAGGTCCAGCCGAACAGCTCGAACAGCTTCAGGATCAGGTACGCACAGCCGCCTGCCGCCGGGATGGTCAGGATCCAGGCCCAGACGATGCGTTCGATCACGCCGAACTTCAGCGAGCGCGGGTTCTTGGCGAAGCCGACGCCCATGATCGCGGTGGAGATGCTGTGCGTGGTCGAGACCGGCATGCCGAAGTGGGCGGCCAGGGTCAGGATGGTGGCCGAGCTGGTCTCCGCGGCGAAGCCGTGGATCGGGTGCAGCTTGACCATCTTGTGGCCCAGGGTCTTGATGATCTTCCAGCCGCCCGAGGCGGTACCGGCGGCCATCACCACCGCACAGGTCAGCACGATCCACATCGCGATGCCGTCACCGGCATGCGCGTCCGGGTGCATGAAGGCAAGCCAGGACGGCAGGTCGTTCAATGCGCCGGTGGCTTCGGCACCGATCAGGGTCATGGCGATGATGCCCATGGTCTTCTGCGCGTCGTTGTGACCGTGGGCGAAGCCCATGTAGGCCGCCGAGGCGATCTGGGCCTTGCCGAAGAACGCATTGACGATGCGCGGACGGGCCAGGCGACCGATGGCGCCACCGATCTTGGCCAGGCCGGCGATCAGGCCCCACAGCAGCACCATCACCACGATGCCGAGCAGGAAACCGGCGATCGGCGAGGTGATCATCGGCACGAACACCTTCCACAGCAGGCCCTTGTTCTGGGCCCAGCTGCCCAGACGCTCGGACCAGATCAGCGCGTCCCAGTTGTTATGGGCCGCGGCCAGGCCGGCGCCGCAGAGGCCACCGATCAGCGCGTGCGAGGACGAGGACGGCAGGCCCTTCCACCAGGTGATCAGATTCCAGATGATGCCGCCGAGCAGCGCGCACAGGATCACCTGCGGGGTGACATCGACGACGTTGGTGTTGAGCAGGCCGGAGGCGATCGTCAATGCGACGGCCGTACCGGTCAGCGCACCGATCAGGTTCATGAAGGCGGCCAGCATCACCGCCCAGCCGGGCGAGAGCACCTTGGTCGCCACCACGGTGGCAATGGAGTTGGCGGTGTCGTGGAAGCCGTTGATGAACTCGAAGACGAGCGCGGCCAGGATCACCACCAGGACAAGGGTCAACATGCGGCGGCGTCCGTCAGCTGTTCTTCAACACGATCTGGTACGCCACCACGCCGGCCTCGCGGCAACGGTCGATGGCCTTTTCCAGGATCTCGAAGAATTCCTTCAGCAGGAACATCTGCAGGTTGTCCAGGCGACCGGAATAGATGTCGCGGTACAGCTCGAGCATCAGGCGGTCGGCCTCGTTCTCCAGCGAGCGCAGCTTCTCGTTCAGCGCGGTCATCCGGTCCAGGTTCATGTGGCGCAGGTCGGCCACCATCTCCACCACCACGCCGGCAGCCTGTTCCAGCATCGCCGCGCGCGGCGCGAAGTCGATGTGTTCCAGGTGGGTCGTGGCCAGCGAATAGCGATCGGCGAACTTCTCGATCTGCTTCGGAATCTTGTACAGGGCCGAACCCAGCGCTTCGATGTCTTCGCGCTCGATCGGGGTCATGAAGCTGTCCACCAGCGCCTGGCTGATCTTGTCCGAGGCCGCGCGTTCGCGCAGGCGGGCCAGCTTGAAAGCGTCCAGCGCGGGCTGGCGGTCGGCCTCGCGCAGCATGGAATGCAGCGCCTTGGCGGCGTCGGACGCCGCGACGGCGGCCTCATCGAGCAGGGTGTAGAACTGTTTGCCGGAACCGAAAATGGTCTGCAGAGAGAACATTGAGAAACCTGTCAGCCGTCGCGGGAAGGACGGCACCAGACGGAATTATGACGGCTAGATGACCATCTCGGGTATCCCCGCCCCCTTTCAAGGGCGTTGAACCCCCAACCTGAACAGGCGGTTGCCACCCTGCCACGCCCCTTTGCTAAGATGCCAGCGCGCCTTCGGGCGCACCTTATGGACGACGACCCTTATCCCCCAGCGCCGCGCCGGACCCCATTCCTGAGCGCCTGCCGCCATCGCAAGCACCCGCCCTCCCTGCCACCAACCGGGGACGACGCCCGTGTTTGAAATGATCCTGATTGTCTTCGCGCTTGTTCTGTTGAACGGCTTCTTCGCCATGTCCGAGATGTCGGTCATGACCTCGCGCAAGAGCCGCCTGAAGCAGATGGCCGCCACCTCCAAGCGCGCCGCCAAGGCGCTGGAGCTGTCGGAGAAGCCGGAGAGCTTCCTGTCCACCGTGCAGATCGGCATCACCGTGATCGGCGTGCTGACCGGCTACCTCGGTGGTGAAGCACTGGGCGAGGCCTTCGCCGGCTGGATCCAGGGCCTGATGCCGGGCTTCGCCTACGCCGGCAACATCGGCACGGCGCTGGCGGTCAGCCTGATCACCTTCATCACGCTGATCTTCGGCGAACTGGTACCCAAGCGCCTGGCACTGACCCGTTCGGAGGCCATTGCCGGCCTGGTGGCGATGCCGATGAGCTGGCTGGCCAAGCTGGCCCTGCCCTTCGTCTGGCTGCTGTCCAAGACCACCCAGCTGGTCCTGCGACTGTTCGGCCTGGGCAAGGATGAAGTCGCCTCGGTGACCGAAGAAGAGATCCGCATGCTGGTGGCCGAGAGCCACGAGGCGGGCGTGATCGATGCCCACGAGCGCGACATGATGAACCGCGTCATGCGCCTGGGCGACCGCACCGCCGACAGCCTGATGACCCCGCGCAACCGCATTGCGTGGCTGGATACCCAGGCCGGGCTGGAACGCAACCTGGAAATCATGGCCGAGCACGAGTTCTCGCGGTACCCGGTGTACCGCGACAACGACATGGACGTGGTCGGCGTGCTGGAGCTGAAATCGCTGGCCACGCGCATGGCGCGCGGCGACAACGCGCTGTTCCAGACCCTGCGCGAGCCCCTGTACGTCTCCGAATCGACCCATGCGATGAAGCTGCTGGAAATCTTCCGCGAGGAACAGCAGTCGATGGCACTGGTGGTGGACGAGTACGGCGAGATCCAGGGCCTGGTGACCATCAGCGACCTGATGGGCGCGGTGGTCGGCCGCCTGCAGGCGGTGGAGAACGCCGACGAGGATGCGCTGGTGGTGACCCGCGAGGACGGCTCGCTGCTGGTCGACGGCTCGCTGCCGATCGAAGACGTGCGTGAACTGATCGGCAGCAACGACCTGCCCGATGCCGAGGATGGCGACTACTACACGCTGGCCGGCATGTGCATCCACTACTTCGGCCGCATTCCGCACGCGGGCGAGTACTTCGACTGGGCCGGCTGGCGCTTCGAGGTGGTCGACCTGGATGGTGCGCGGGTGGATAAGCTGCTGCTGCGCACGCTGTCCGACGAGCAGGCCGATGAGCTCACCGCCTGAGGCCGGCCAGGGTCCGGGCATCGAGCGCCCGGCCTACCGCAACGAGGGCATCCGCACCCTGCTGGAGATGTTCGCCTCCGGTGATCCGGCCGAACACATGCCGCTTGGCCAGATCCTGTGCAACCTGCAGCAGAGCGCGTTCGGCGTATTCCTGTTCGTAGCGATCCTGCCCTCGTTCATTCCGATTCCGGGCATGGGCGGCGCGGTCAGCGGTCCACTGGTGGTCCTGATCGGGCTGCAGATGCTGTGCTGCCTGCGCCGCCCCTGGTTGCCCGGTTTCATTGCCCGGCGCGGGCCGAAGCGCGGCACCATGCACCGCTTCCTCGACCGTATCGATCGCCCGCTGCGGCGCCTGGACAAGATGCTGAAGCCGCGACTGCCCCAGCTGCTGACACCGCTGCCGGCGCATGCCTTCACCGGCCTGCTGCTGGTGCTGCTGGGCATCCTGCTGTCGCTGCCGATTCCCTTCACCAACTTCCTGTTCGGCTTCCAGTTGCTGCTGTTCTCGCTGGCGCTGCTGGAACGCGATGGTGCGCTGATGCTGTTCAACTGGATCGCGGCGCTGGCGGCGATCGCCTTCTTCGGCTTCAGTTCGGGGCAGCTGGTGGGTTATACCGTCGATCTGTTCCAGCGCTGGTTCTGAAAGCCGGAATTCACCGGGCACACCCCATCCACGCATGGCGTGGATCTACCGGGGGGATGCGGGTATCTGGATTCAGTAGATCCACACCATGCGTGGATGGGGCGTGCCCTCAGCGCAGATCAATGAAACCGTTGTCGGCCAACGCCGCCGGCTCGTCCTGCACCGCCGACAGCACGAAGGTCAGCGCCTTGCCCAGCAGCGTGCCCGGACCATCCCAGTATTCAGCACTGTCGGCGCGCACATGGATCAGGCGCAGGTTGGGGTCATCCTTGCCACCGGGGAAGAACAGCTTCATCGCCGGTGACCACAGCTCCTCGATCTTCGCGCGATCGTCGACCACGCGCGCGCGCCCCGCCACCGACACGTAGGTGTTCTTCGATGGAGAGGCGTAGGCCACGTTGACCCGCGGATCGAGCGCGATCTCGGCCACCTTCGGGCTGTCGCCGGTGATCACGAACCAAAGGTCACCGTCGAAGGCGACCTGCTGGGTGGCCAGCGGCCGGCTGTAGAGTCGCCCGTCGACGCCGGTGGTGGTGAACATCGCCACCTCCACGTCCTTGATCAGTTCGGCCAGCTGGGCAATGTGTTCGGCGCGGGTCTCGGCCATGGTGGGGACTCCAGAAGTAGGAGGCCCCATCAGACGCGGTTCGGCCGCAACAGGCCGTGACGCAATTGTTCAGCCCGCGTGGCGGGCATGCCAGGCGTGCATCGCCAGTTCGAACGAACGCAGGCGAGCGCGGTGGTCGTACAGATTGGCGGTGAGCATCAGTTCGTCGGGCTTGTGCCGTTCGACGAAGGCGGCGATGCCCTCGGCCACCTGCTGCGGATCACCCAGTACGGTGCAGGCCAATGCCCGCTCCACGCCCAGCTTTTCATGCGGTTCCCAGAAGGACTCGATGTCGTCGATCGGTGCCGGAATCTTGCCAGGACGGCCGCGGCGAAGGTTGACGAAACTCTGCTGCTGGCTGGTGAACAAACGCCGCGATTCGGCTTCGCTGTCGCTGGCGACAACGTTCAAGGCCAGCATCGCGTGCGGCTGTTTCAGCGTGGCCGAGGGGCGGAACTCGCGGCGGTACACCGCCAGCGCTTCGTCCATCACGTCGGGCGCGAAGTGCGAGGCGAACGCGTACGGCAGGCCCATCGAGGCGGCCATGCGCGCGCCGAACAGGCTCGAACCGAGGATCCAGGTCGGCACCCGCAGCCCCCCACCCGGAACCGCCTGCACTGCCTGCCCGGGCTCTACCGGTTCGAAGTAGTGCAGCAGTTCGCGAACGTCCTGCGGGAACTGATCGGCGCTGTCGAAGTAGCGGCGCAGTGCACGCGCGGTCGGCTGATCGGTGCCGGGTGCGCGACCCAGGCCGAGGTCGATGCGGTCCGGATACAGCGAGGCCAGCGTGCCGAACTGCTCGGCCACCTGCAGCGGCGCATGGTTGGGCAGCATGATGCCGCCGGCACCGACGCGGATGCGCTTCGTGCCCCCGGCCACATGGCCGATCAGCACGGCGGTGGCCGCACTGGCGATGCCGGGCATGTTGTGGTGTTCGGCCAGCCAGTAGCGGCGATAGCCCAGTGCATCGGCGTGCTGGGCCAGTTCCAGCATGTTGGCGAAGGCGGCGGTGGTGTCACTGCCCTCGCAGACCGGGGCCAGGTCAAGGATCGACAACGGGATCATCAGGCGGTTTTCCGTCACAGGATTCCCCATGCATGGGGTCGGCCGTGCGCAACGGCCAGTGACGGTGGCGGGATGCTGATTCCCGTGTGGCCGGTTCATCGCCCGCCGGATCGTGTAGAGCCGAGCCCGTGCTCGGCTGCCATTCGTCGACCAACAGCAGCCGAGCATGGGCTCGGCTCTACGGAAGCACGGTCAGAACGCGCTCGGGCGCGGCTCCGGCAGCGGCTGATCGACCATGGGCTTCAATTCTGCATCCAGCGCCACGCGCTCATCGAACACGAAGCAACGCCCCTCGTAGCCTTCGCCGCCCACTGCCTCGAAGTAACCGAGGATGCCGCCGTCGAGCTGCAGCACATTGTCCATGCCGTCGTTGACCATCCACAGCGCGGCCTTCTCGCAGCGGATGCCACCGGTGCAGAAACTGACCACGGTGCTGTCCTTCAGCGCCTCGCGGTGCGGCGCCAGCGCCCCGGGCAGGTCGGTGAACTTGTGGATGGGCAGCACCAGCGCGTCCTTGAAGGTGCCGTACTCCACCTCCTGCAGATTGCGCGTGTCGAGCATCACCACCGGCTTGCCGGCGTCGTCATGCCCCTGGCGCAGCCACCGCTGCACCGTGGCCGGATCGACCGCCGGCGCACGCGGATAGTCCAGCGGCTGGCCATCATCGCGGCGGAAGCTGATGATCTCGTCCTTCACCTTGGCCTTCAGCCGCGCGAACGGCTGGTGCTCGCTCAGGCTGGTCTTGACCCGCATGTCGGCGAAACGCGCATCGGCATGCAGCGCCGCATAGAAGCCCTCGATGGCCTGCGGCGCGCCGGCCAGGAACAGGTTCAACCCCTCGCGCGCCACCAGGATCGTGCCGCGCAGCTCCGCCGCCTCGGCACGCGCCAGCAGCTGGTCGCACAGGGCCTGGGGGGCGTCGATGACGGCGAAATGGTAGGCAGCGGTATTGGCGATCATCCCGCCATTTTAGCGCCAGACAGCCAAAGGGTCAGATTTTCACGTTCATCCACGCATGGCGTGGATCTGCTGTGTCGACCAAGGTCGACACCTACCAACAGCCGCGGGGAACTGTCAGAGGCGTGGGGGGGGGGGGGGGGGGGGGGGGGGGGGGGGGGGGGGGGGGGGGGGGGGGGCGCCCCCCCCCCCCCCCCCCCGCCCCCCCCCCCCCCGCCCCCCCCCCCCCCCCCCCCCCCCCCCCCCCCCCCCCCCCCCCCCCCCCCCCCCCCCCCCCCCCCCCCCCCCCCCCCCCCCCCCCCCCCCCCCCCCCCCCCCCCCCCCCCCC